>JAUYDG010000115.1 GCA_030691925.1 Nanobdellota archaeon | reverse complement strand
CTAAAAAAAGGGTTCAGCAAAAAAGGCGACGCGCACATAACCCTGTCCTACAGGTGCCTCGATCCTTCAATGATACTAAAGCCTATATCCGAGGAGGCAAGAATAATCTGCATGTCAGGAACTCTGATGCCAACACAGATGTACAAAGACCTATTCGGCTTCGAAGCAGAAACGAAAGAGTACAACGACCCTTTCCCAAAACAGAACCGGCTGAACATAATCGTGCCAAAAACAACCACAAAATTCACGCAAAGAGACCCTGAGATGTGGCAAAAGATAGCGGTAGTAACATCAAAAATGATAAACGCCATACCGGGAAACTCTGCAGTCTTCTTCCCAAGCTACTACATCCTGGAAAGGGTAAACGATTATCTCAGAACGCTATGCGAAAAAACCACATTCATAGAACACCCTAACATGAGCAAAGAAGAAAGAGACATGCTACTAGAAAAATACAAGACTTACAAAGACCAAGGGGCTGTACTGCTAGGCTGCTCATCCGGAAGCTTCGGCGAAGGAATAGACTTACCAGGAGACTACCTGAAAGCGGTTGTGATCGTAGGGCTGCCATTATCAAAGCCAGACCTGGAAACCAAACAGCTCATAGACTACTACGACCAAAGATTCGGAAAAGGATGGGACTACGGATACATATACCCCGCGCTGCTAAAAGTGATACAAAACGCCGGAAGGTGCATAAGAAGCGAAAAAGACAAAGGAATAAGAATATTCCTGGACGAGAGGTACCAGTGGCAGAACTACTACAGGTGTTTCCCGAAAGACTGGCAGATAAAAACAACAAGAACGCCTATGTCCATGATAGAAGAATTCTTCAAGAAATAGTTTACACTAGTCATATTTAAATATCTAAAACTCCCACAAAAAATCATGTTCACAGACTTAATACTATGCAAAGAACATTTTTCAGACCTAGGGTTTGATAAAGTGATAAGCGTAAACATAATAGAACCAGCAACAAAAAAAGAACTGAGAAAAAAGCTGAAACAGGAATCAGGCCTAAGAGTAGTTCTAGGAAGCGCAAACAACCGGACTGTTGCAGAAACAAAAAAAGTAGACATACTGCTGAGCCCGGAAAAAGGGGTAAAAAAAGACTCCCTGCACCACAGAAACTCAGGACTAGACACAGTCATATGCGGCCTGGCCAAGAAGAACAGCATCGCAATAGGGTTCAACTTCAACGACATACTGACAAACGAAGGCACAAAAAGGGCAGAAATAATTGGAAGGATGATGCAAAACGTCTGGCTGTGCAGGAAATACAAGCTGAGGATGGTATTAGGAAGCTTCGCAAAAGACAAGTGGCAGATGAGAGCAAGAAACGACCTTATAAGCTTCGGAATAATTCTTGGTATGCACCCGGCAGAAGCAAAAAAATCATTAGAAGCGATAAGCGAGATATTAAAAGAGAAAAAAGAAAAAAAATTCGTGATATGCGAAGGAGTGAAACAGTTATAGTGAACATCCCCACAGCAAGCTGATGGGGTATTCCCGACAATAAACTTTAAATAAATCTTAAACTCTTACTTTTAAAAAATGAGGAAGATAATAGCAATACCAATTGTCTTACTGCTCCTTACACTATCATTCTACTCAATAAACACCGGAGTAACAGGATTCTCAACAGCTATAGAAGAAGTGCCAACAGACCAAGAAGTGGCAAAAGAGCTGACAAAAGAAGAGAAAGCACCAGTGATAGTAGTCCTGAAACAACCAGGAGTCTCATCTAAGATAACAGGGTTCATGACTGCAGTGATACAGACAAAAACCTCCCAGCAAAAAGTGTTGTCAACGCTATCAGAAGACGAGTTCGAGAAGAAACACGAATACTCGATAATCAAAGGGTTCTCAGGGGAAGTAACAGCTGAAGGACTGGAAAAGCTGAAGCACAACCCCAACGTAGAAAAAATATACTTCGACAAGACTTACACAATACTGCTATCAGACACCGTACCATTGGTCAACGCTTCCAAAGCGCACCCTTACCAGATAAACAACCAGAACATCACAGGAACAGGAGAAACAATATGCATACTAGACACAGGGATAAACTATACGCATGAAAGCCTAGGCGGCTGTACAGAAGCAGACTTCCTAAGCGGAAACTGCAACAAAGTGGTAGGCTATGACTATGTCAACAGCGATGCTGACCCTTATGACGACCACGGCCATGGAACCCATGTTGCAGGGATAGCAGCGGCAAAAGGGACAGTAGTAGGAGTAGCCCCAGACGCAAAAATAGCGATGATAAAAGTATGCGACTCAGCAGGAAGCTGCTCGACCTCAGACATAATATCCGGGCTGGAATGGTGCATCATCAACAAGAACACTTTCAACATCTCAGCAATAAGTATGAGCTTCGGGGACGGAGGGCAATACACAAGCAGCAGCTGCCCGACAGACTATGCTGACGTGTCAGCGCTATCAGCAGCATACGCGGCAGGACTATTCCTAGTAGCATCCTCCGGAAACAACCATTACACATCAGGAGTGTCCTACCCTGCATGCAACGAAAACGTGACATCAGCAGGAGCAACAACGAAAAGCGATGGTATAACATACAACAGGGGAGGAGACGTGCTAACAATACTAGCGCCAGGAGTAAACATATTGTCAACGAACATAACAGGAAGCACTGCAACGATGTCAGGAACAAGCATGTCAGCTCCGCACATAGCAGGAGCAGCAGCGATAGTACAACAATACTCAAGGGCAAACTCAGGCGTATTAACACCTCAAGAGGTAAGGACAGTACTGAACAACACAGGAAAAAATATCTACGACTCAGCAAGCGGAGGAACCTACTCCAGAATAAGCGTATACGAAGCTGTAAAATCCTTAACAGACAGCATAGGGCCATCGCTAAGCATAGTTTCACCTCTTAACTCGACCTACAACACAAACACTTCCCTTTCACTAGCCTACACCACCAATGACATAAACAGTGTAGGCTCTACATGGTACAACATCAACGGAGGAGAGAACACTGTACTCACAGGCGACACAAGCTTGGACACAGTAGAAGGGCAGCAAACACTAAGCTTGTATGCTAACGACAGCTTGGGAAACCAGAACTACATCACAGTAATGTTCACAACAGACATGACAAGCCCAGTAATAAGTTTAGCAACGCAAAATAATTCTTACGCAAAAAACCCTGTAATATTATCTTTCTCACTAACAGAACAAAACCCGGACAGCTGCAGCCTGTACGGAAGCTGGAACAGCTGGCACTTAAACCAAACAATCTCAGCCACGGAGAACAGTTTCACAACAAGCCTGGAAGACGGAATTTACGAATGGAATATAGAATGCAACGACACAGCCAACAACATAGGAACAGCACAAGAAAACTATACAATAAAAGTGGACTCCACCACACCAGCATTAGAGATTACTTCACCGCAAAACACAACATACACAACAATAAGCATAGAACTTAACTTCTCAATAACAGAGCAAAACTTAGACTCTTGTTGGTACAGTCTAGATGAGAACAATAACATAACAATCGAAAATTGCGCTAATATAACATTAAATGTTTCTGAAAACTCGCATAACTTAAAGCTTTTCGTCAACGATACCGCCAGCAATGAAGCCTCATCAGAAGCGTCATTCGCAACAGACCTTACAAATCCAATTATCAACCTAGAATCGCCATCAGACAGCTCATTCTCAAACCTAGAAAGCATACAATTCAAGTTTAAAGCAACAGACCTAAGCATAGACAACTGCAGCTTATACGGCAACTGGGACGAATGGCATTTAAACCAGACCAAATCAGGAATAACAAGTGACACATTAACAAGCTTCGACGAAGTAAAACTACAAGATGGGAACTACGCATGGAACGTGGAATGCACAGACTCTGCAAACAACAAGGCATTCAACAGCACAAACTACACGCTAACAATAGACGCAACAACACCAGCGCTAGCAGTATCCTCACCCGAAAACACAACATACCTAGATAACAATTCCTTAGCACTAAACCTTATGGCAACAGACTCGAATCTTGACAGCTGCTGGTACAGCCTTAACAACGGAGCCAACACGACAATCACGAACTGTGAAAACACGACATTCGGAGTAGTAAACGAACAGAACAGCATAAAAGTCTACTCAAAAGACAAAGCCGGAAACGAAATACTAACAGAAGTCTCATTCACAGCAGATGTTTCCTATCCTGCTATCCTGTTATCCTCGCCTTCTGAAGGCGCATCTACACAATCACCAGCCAACTTCACGTATACGGTAGAAGACACGAGCATAGCAAACTGCAGCCTATTGATAAACGGAACTGTCAACTCAACCGATGATAGCATAGCGACATCTTCCATACAAGATTTCAGCGCCACATTAACAAATAACAGATATTACTGGAGCATCAAATGCATTGACTCAAGCAACAAAGAAAACATCTCTGAGGAAAGGAACGTCGTAATATGCACTGAGAGCTGGAACTGCACAGAATGGAACACCTGCTCCAGCAGCCAGCAAACAAGGACATGCACAGACCTCAACAGCTGTGCTACCACTTACAGCAAGCCAGCAGAATCACAAAGCTGCTCCAGCCCAAGCACAGGCACGACAGAAAGTCCAGCAGCAACAACGACAGGAGCAGCGAGCTCTAGCCCCATATCGTCAGATGAAGAAGGAACAGCAAGTGAAACCCCAAAACCATCAGAAAACTTACCAGAAAACAAGCCTGCTGAAGAAAAGCAGGAAAGCCCATTTGAAGTAAAAGGAACAGTAAAAGAGGAAGTAAAAGAAGGGTTCACAGCAAAGATATGGAACGCGCTAAAAAGTATTAAAGGATGGGTGATAAGCCCTAAGCAAACAGCCACGAGCATAAGCACCAGGGCAGTAGACACTGCAAAAGGCCACAAAATAGCTGTAAGCAGCTTCGTATTCGTAATAGTAATGATGCTCTTCGCACATTTCTATGTATTAAAAAGGTACAGGCAAAGAAAAGGGAAAGAGGGCATACCAAAACCAGACTTCGTGATACCCCCGAAAACAAAAGACGTTAAAGCGAAGTTCAAAGGGGTGAGCAAAAGCAAGGAAAGTGAGCCATTAGAAAACATCACACCTCCTGATGAAAAACACGAATCAATCTTCAAAAGTTTCGACCCTTTCAAAAGCTATAAAGAACTGCTAAAACAGAAAAAGCCTTAACTTTCTCCCAAGATTCCCTTGGCATAAAGGTCTGTTATGATGCTGCTTATATAAGGCTTCTCTTTAAGCAAGATAGACTTCACTTCTTCCTTGCTTAATCTATCCTTGTTAAGCCTGTAATTAACCCTTGTTGTTAAAGCATCATAAATGTCTGCCAATGAAAGCGCTTTTGCGCAATCCTCTATTCTAGACCGCATATCAGGTGAAAACTTATCTGCGCCTTGATCCTCCTTTGGGTAGGAATTCGACTGATACTTGTGATGCCTTAGAACTATCTCTGCACAAGTCCTGTACTTATCCTTCAGCAGCTCATAGCTGTACACGGGGTGGCCCTTAATTTTTTCCATTTCTTTTTCTGTCAGCACACCTTTCTTCTGCAGTATATCCTTCTCTATAAGCACCTTGCCAATATCATGGGTTAACCCTGCAATTAGCAACGTTTTCTCATCTAAGCCTAGATGCCTCGCAATTTTTGAAGAAAGCAAGCCCACTCTCATCGAATGGTAATAAGTCGGCAAATCCTTCTCCCTCACTAGGTCTAAATAACCAATTATAAAGCAGCTTTCCCCTATAGGAATGCCTATAGCACTCAGTTCATTTTCCACCATTCTTTCGATAGATTGTGTCATATTATCGCCTATAATTCATTACTAAATAGTGGTAAAAGTTATATATAAATCTTTCTAAAGCATTACTGCTAAAAACCAAATACAAAAATTTATAAAGACCAAATATTATATCTTAAAACGGGACGAGAAGAAGAAAAGGAAAAAAATGCTAAATTCTCGTTATTAAGGGTGATAAAATATCGAAATAAAACCTGTACCACCCAGCTTCAGAGAAAAGAAAAGGTACATAACATACGAGGTAAAGGCGGAACAGCAACTGAAGTTCAAAGAAGTAAAACATGAACTGGAGAAAAAAATGCTACAGTTCTTAGGAGAGCTAGGATACGGAAGAGCAGGGATAATGGTACTAGACCTATGGGATGAAAACAGAGGAATAATAAGAACCAGCACAAAATCCGTAGACCAAGTAAAAACAGCTTTAACAATGATAGAAAAAATCGGTAATCAAAAAGCAATAGTCAAAACGATAGGAGTATCAGGAATGCTTAACAAAGCAAAAAATATATTCCCTAAAGGAGGTTAGATAATATGGAACAAGCAGAACACCAGATGATGGGGTATGACAGAGCATCCACGATGTTCAGCCCAGACGGAAGGTTACTACAAGTAGAGTATGCAAAAAAAGCAGTAAAGCAAGGCATAACAGCCATAGGCATGACATGCAAAGACGGAGCACTGATCATAACAGACAAAAGACTGACAGAAAAGCTCATAGTGGCCAAATCAGTAGAAAAAGTATCCCAAATCGACGACCACGTTGCAGCAGCATCCTCAGGATTCATGATGGACGGACGAGTGCTGATAGAAAGAGCGCAACTGCTGGCACAGCAGCACAGGGTAATGAACGATGAGCCGATGGAAATAATAGAACTGGTCAAAGAAATAGCAGACCTGAAACAGTTCTACACGCAATACGGCGGAGCAAGGCCATTCGGAGTATCAATACTGTTCGCAGGCGTAGACGACAAACCCAGGGTCTACGTGACAGACCCAACAGGCATATTCTTCGAGTACAAAGCAACAGCGATCGGCGAAGACGAAAATGAGATGAAAGTCATCCTAAACAGGGAATACAAAGAAACGATGACAATAGACGAAGGCATAAAACTGGCTATAAGCGCCTTCAAAAGAACGATGAAGAAAGACT
>JAUYDG010000114.1 GCA_030691925.1 Nanobdellota archaeon | reverse complement strand
ATAGAATACTTGAATGCTTTAGGGTCTTTTAGCAGCGTTGTTATATCCCTAAACATCACGCCCTCTTTGGGGAAGTGTGGTACAGTCCTTATTTTTGATTTTAAATCCATCAAAATCACCCCTAAAAATTTTACAGAAACCTGTGTTTAAAAATGTTGTTCTTTTTCAGAGGCTTTCCTGTTTTGCGAATTTTCCTTCGTACTTGCTTCTGCCTGTTGTTTTCATGAGTATTACTTGGCACACCCTTGTTCCAGGGTAGAGTATCAGTGGTAGTTTGCTGACGTTTTTTATTTCTAATACCTGTTTGTTGCTTACTCCTGGCTGGATGAAACTGGCGGTTATGTGTATTGACAAGCCTAGCCTTGCGAATCTTGTCCTTCCTGTCAGCCATCCGCATATGTTGTCTGGCAACGTAAGCTTTTCTTTTGTCAGCCCTAAGATGAAGTCTTCTGGTGCTAGGGTTCTGTACTTGTCGACTTTTATCAGTTTCGTGAATTTTTTGTAGTCAACATCTTCTGATACTGGTGCTGTTTTCCATTTTTTGAAAACCCTGAACTCATTGCCCAAGGACAGGTCTATCGATGCCGGCCCTACTTGGTCTTTTGAGAATGGTTCTATTTTTATTCTGCCTTTCTTCATCTCTTTTAGTATGTCGTCTCTTGTGAGTATCATTCTACGACTACCACCTTGTTATGGCTTCTGTTTATAAGCTCCTGTGCAAATTGCAGCCTTTTCTGGTTGTTTGAGAATACTGTGAACAGCACATCGCCATAGTGTACGTGGTTGTTCCTTCTTACATTTAGGTATATGCCTGCTGCTTTGTCTTCTGGTGATCCTGCTATTCTTGCTATCTTGGCTATCAATTTGTTGTTTATCGATTTTACTACACCTTTTTTTGGTGACTCTACAGAATGGAAATACCTCGCTGTGGGTATTGCTAATGTTTTTCTTCCTCCTTGCGCTCTGACTATTTCCAGGAATTTGTTGTATGCCGCTCCTGAGTTTATGATCTCCATAACTTCTCTCTTAGCGTCTTTTACGCCCACCATGCTTAGCATCTCCGTTGCGAGAAATACGCACTTAGCCTGTAAGTCTGCTGGTCCGTTGCCTTCTAGCACTGATAGCACGTCTCTTGCTTCTAGTGCTGGTCCTATGCCTGAGCCTATTGGTTGTGAGCCGTCTGTTATTACTACCTTAACATATATTCCTAGCCGTTTTCCCAGTTTTATGAATTTCTTTTTCAGTTCTTTTCCTTCCTTGTATGAGAATTTTGCTCCCTCACCACAAGGTATGTCCACCAGGACGTGTGTTGCTCCTACCGCTTTTTTCTTTGCCATGATGCTGGACAACAGTAATCCTTCTGGGTCCAGGCTTAAAGGGTGCCTTACTTTTATCAGTTTTTCATCAGCGCCGTGAGGGTTTAGTGAGGATTGCCATATTATGCAGGCGCCTGTCTTTTTGACTATTTCTTGGACTTTTTCATGGCTTATTGATACTGGGCAGAATATTTCCATGACGTCTGCTGTCCCTGCTGGAGAGGTTATTGATCTGCTGCTTGTCTTTGCTATTGTGAATCCTGCGGCAGCTATTATTGGTATCACAACCATGCTTGTCCTGTTTCCGGGGATTCCTCCGATACAGTGTTTGTCAATTACAATTTCTTTGTTCAAGTTTAGTTTGAATCCTAAGTTTACTGTTTCTTCTGTCAGTATTGCACTTTCTTCTAGTGTAAAGCCTTTCGTGTAGGCTCCTGCTACGAAATATGTTATTTCCACTTCGCTTAGCCTGTCGTTGACTATGTCGTTGATCAGAGTTCTTAGGTCGTGTTTTGTCAGCATGTGCCCATCTAGTTTTTTTCTTATGATCTCTATCGATTCTGGTTTTGGTGCTGTTTCTATATCAACATGGGTGCCTTCTTCTACACCGAGTCTCTTTAGGGATTCTGAGAACAGCCCTATTATTCCTGGCTTTATTCCTTCTGCGGATATGTCTATGTTAGCTATTATTTCTTTTTTTGATTTTAGCCTTTTTACGCTTACCCTGTCTAATGTGTGCAGGTCTAGCTTTTTCGCATCTAAGTCGTCTAAGACTACTACTAATGGCCCGCCTGTTGAGAGGTCTAATGCTTTGACTTTTAGTTTCATTTTTATTTTTTGATGTAAAAGCTGTATAACAAGGAAAGTGTTCCCAGCAGCAGAGGGCCTATCATCACCCCTATTAGGCCGAACGCCTTTAGCCCTCCGAAGACTCCTAGGATTATAAGAATGGGGTGTATCTGTGATTTTTGGCTTATCAGCTTTGGTTTTATCAGGTTGTCTATTGTTGAGACTATTAATGCTCCGTATATCAATAGCCCAAATCCGTTAAAAAGGTCTCCGTTAAATATTTTGAATAATGAAGCAGGGAGCCAGATCAGCCATGTGCCTACAAAAGGTATTATAGCTGTTAAAATCATTATTGAGCCCCATATTATAGGTGACGGGACATCAAATACTACAAGCCCTATTGTGCCCACTATCCCCTGTATTGCTGCTGTCACCAGGACTCCGTAAAGAATTGCGTAGACTACCTTGTTGAACTCTGCTAGCAGTTCGCTTTTGTGGTCTTTGTGGATTGGGGATACTTTTTCCAGGAAGTCTACTATTTTGTCTCCGTCTTTAAAGAAGTAGTACATAACGAACACTGTTACGAACAGGACTATGAGCTTCTGCGGCAGCGAGAAGAAGAAGTCTGATGCTGACCTTACTATAAATGATACAATAGTGTCGGCTAGCTCTTGCGCGTAGCCCTGTATGTCAATGGTTTCTCCTGCGATGTTTGATATCAGGTTTGAGAGCGGCGCTAAGTTTAAGCTCCTAAACCCTTGGTAGAAGTTCACTGCTTCGATGAACAGCGCATTTACGATAAGGAACAGGGGTATTATGATTATCAAGAGTATTATCAGCACCATTACTAGCGAGCATAGGCTTCTGTTTTTGATATGCTTGTTTAATTTTTTGAATAAGGGGTAGAACACGTAGGTTATCACTGCTACAGCTACAAGCTCTGTTAGGAAGGGCAGTAAAAGGTATATTGACAGTGCTATTATTACCAAGAAGAATAATATTAAGCTGTATTTAGAATATTTTTGTATTTCCATCATCAACCCCTTTTGTAAATTAAAATATGGGGGGAAGATATATAAAACTATCGCACTTATGTTGTGATAATGAAGCCGGAAAAAATAGTTAGTGAAGTATGGAAGATTTCTGGCGGCTCAGGCTTAAGCTCTAACGTTTATTTGGTGGATGTTATAGAACCTACTTTGATAGATTTGGGAAGCCCTGAAAATACTAAAAGCCTGATTAAATCCTTGAAAGAGCTGGGTTATGACAGTAAAGATATTGTTAATGTTGTTTTTACCCACTTGCACTTTGACCATGTTGGCCGGCCTTCTAAGTTTGGTAGTGCTAGCTTTTTTGCTTCTGAGGAAGAGATAAGCGCTTTTGATAAAAACCCTAGCGGGGTTGCTATTGCTGATGAGGTTATTAGTGAATTGAAAAGTGTTAAGTTAAAGCCTTTAGGTGATGAAATAGCCGGCTTGAAGGTTATCAAGACGCCTGGGCATACGGTCGGCTCTGTGTGCTTATGGCTGCCGGAGCAGAAGGTTTTATTTTCCGGTGATACTATTTTCAGTGACGGCGTTTACGGCCGTGTTGACCTGCCGACTTCTGTTCCCGATAAGATGCGTATCTCATTAGAAAAGTTAAGGCTGTTGAAGTATAAGGTCTTATGCCCAGGCCATTGAGGGGGTTTTAGAAGATGAGTTATTATAATAAGATTGCAAAAGGCTATAACCAGCTTCATGGTGGGGAGCAGAGGAAGAAACTGGAGCTGATTAAAAAGAATCTCAGCATTAAAGGCCTTATTCTGGATGTTGGAGCAGGAACTGGCCTTTCAGCTGATTATTTTGAAAATGTTATACTTCTCGACCCCTCTATTGAGATGCTTAAAATGGCAGATGGTGATAGGGTTGTCGCGAATGCTGAAAGCCTCCCTTTCAGGGATAAGGTTTTTGATGCTGTAATCTCTGTAACTTCTTTGCATCACGCTGATATAAACGAGGCAGTTAGGGGAATAAAAAGGGTAAGCAAATCAGGTTGCAAATACGCTTTCACAGTCCTAAAAATGTCTAAAAACTATGATAAGATAAAGGCAGAGCTGAAGAGGAATTTCAAGCTTAAAGAAATAGACGAAGAAAAAGATACGATACTAATCAGTTGAACATGTTAAACAAGCCTTTAGGCTTGTCTTCTTCTTTTTTGTCTTCGTTTTTGCTGGTAGTGTATCTCCACCCTGCTTTCTCTTCTGTGGTTTTTATGTCTCTTAGCATCCTGTCCCTGAAGTCTGACACGCTTTCTTCATCGCTGAAGCTGCGCCTTCTTGCAGTCTGCTCTATCCCTTTCATCGCCTGCAGCCTTTGCAGCTGTGTTCTGCCGTGTTTTACCTCCCTGACATCCCTTGCCATCGCAGTTGTGAAATGCCTTCTTTTGAAAAGCGCCAGGTAAGTCAAGGCGCCTATCACGAGTATGAGAAGTGCTGAGTACAACATGTTTAATGACTTCTTGTTTTTTCCTGCTATGTTGATGTCGTTGAATTGTCCTGCTTTTACAGCCGCCCCAGTTACCTGGATGTCATACTGCCCTGAAGGCGCTTCCTGCGCCAGGTCTATCACTGTTGTTTGACCTGGGCCCAGGTATACCCTTTTTTTGATGACGAACTCGTTGCCGTTTAGGCTTACCGATACTTGTTCGTTGTAGTCGACGTTTCCTATGTTCTTGATTTGCAGCTTCTGGTTAACAAGCTCGATTTTTACGTCCTTTACTTTTTCAACCGTCGCCTCTTCTTCTGCCTCAAGGTCGGAATATGTTGCTTTCAGCTTCCATGTTCCCGGTATCGAGTATTGCGGTATTTTTATGTTTAGCTGCTCACCTGACTGCACAAAGTCTAGGTATGCTGATCTGCCGTCTGTGCTTGTTAGTTCAATTTTTATGTTTTCTTTTATTTCATCGCCTGCCTGGTCATAAATGTATGCCCTGAGGCTTAGCGTTTCTTCCGGTTTGACAGAATATTCTTGCGTTACGATTTTTAGTTCTGTCGGGACTGCTTCTACGCTGAACGTTTTTTCAGCGCTGCCCCAGTTGCCTGTTTTTTCGTCTGTGAATGATATTTGTATCGCGTGTTTGCCTGTCTTTATGTTTTCTGGCAGTTCTATGTCGTAGCTGAATCTTCCATTGACGATATTTGAGTTGTAGCTTTCGCCTTCAAACGTTATTTGCGCCCTGCCTTCTTTTATCTCTTCCCCGAATATTGTGCGTACCTGGCCGGATAGCGTTACAGTGCCTCCTGGCAGGTATTTTTTCTGCAGAGGCTCTAAGAGTATCTGTACTTCGTCGAATACGTTTAATTTCGCAAAGTTTTCTATCAGGAGTTTTTTGTTCGTCCCTTTTTCTGTTGCTAATATGCTTATATCATATTCTCCTGACTGGATATTAGCTATAGTATCGGAATATTCTATGTAGCCTTCATTGATTTCTACATCATCTATGTAGTATGTTTTGTCTGTTGTTCTGAAAGATATCTTAGCTAAGCCATTGATAGGTTCACCATCTATGCTTGTTACGTAGCCGTAGATTGTCAGTGTTTTGCCCAGCTGTAGCTGTGAAGGGTTCGCGGAGAAGTCTGCTTTTTCAGCTTTTAGCCCATCGGCTGTTTCTGCCAGGGCTGTTTGTAATGCCAGCATGGCTATTAAGACTAATAGTAATCTCTTTTTCATCAGTTAATAATCAGTATTTTCAAGTTTAAATATTTTATTGTGCGGTCTCTATCAATGCTTTTACCATGGCTGAAGGTATTGGTTCCAGGGCTCTTACAGACATGCCTGGTCCGAAGTCGAACATTATGTTATCAGTGAATGAGTTTTTCACCTTTCCGTTTTCTCCGCCGTCTAGTAGCAGGTTTTTGTATGAGCATAATGTGTAAAGTTCTGAGTCTCTTCTGGTTACCTCTTCTTTTGTTGAAACGTTGCGTATGGCATGTACTGTTATGTCTGTTAAGATTTTTGGGGCGGTACGGTTCTTGACAGTATAGCATCCTGCGCTGTAGAGGCTTCCTCCGTATGAGCAGAGGGCTTTTGTTTTCATTGTTGCATCTGTAATCCTATAGCTTGAGGTGTAGCATTCTTCTGATTCTATGATACCGTAAGCCCCGGCATCGTAAAATTCGTTTTTGTGGTGTTCGAGGGCGTAAACCCAGCCGGACCTTGATGTGACCTTTTTTTCGCAGCTTGATTTCCTTAAGGAGGTGTAGTATATGTCCCCCAGCTGTGAGAATATGAGCAGGCCGTTATTTTCGAGCATGGAGAACGGTGTGAACTGTGTCCTTACAAGCGCTTGTTTGTCGTATAGTGTGCAGTATATTGCTTTGTAAACGCCGCAGTCATACAGCATATTGTCTGCGTAGCACAGGTCGAATGTTAAAGCGTCTCTTTTTCTTACAAGCTTGGGCTCTTTCATTGGTGGCGCCCATGCGTATATCCTGCTTTCCTTGACAGTGCCGTGCTCCCTTACGCCTACAGCTATTGCCAGGCCGTCCCTGTCATCGCTTTGCTTTTCCGATAGAAGGTCTTTTACCTTGTTGTCCAAGTTTTTTTCTGATATGAATGTTTCTGGGATTTTCATCTTATTCCAGCGCTCGCCTTATTGCCAGTTTTTCATCTTCTATGAAGGACGTGCAGAGCTTTCGCATTCTCTTGTTTTTTATTTTATGGGCGCATAGATCAAATAATTTTCCGCCTGCTCGGTATAGAACCAGTAAATTTAGTGGTAAAAGCCCTAACATCAGCAAGTCTGTGGAAGTATATGGGGGTTGTAGTGCGCTTATGACCACAGGGCAACTGAATGCTCCGTATATTGCTGCTGCTATCAGGCCCCCTTTTTTGTAGTTGCTGCGACTATAGTGCCTCAAGTTATGGTTTTTATGCCTTATTTCTTTTTCGTAACTTTTGAATATCTCGCAGAACTTGCCCAGGTTTTCTGGTCGGATTGATGCGAAGCCGTACTCTTTAAGGTTATAGCCGTATTCTCCCCGCCTTATGAACAGCTTGGTTTCTAAGGCACTTATGTTTTTCGCCCAGTACCTTACTTCACTATTGTTGTTTGTTAGTTCTATATACCCTTCTTTTTTTATCTCTTCTTCGATTATTAGCTGCAGTTCTTGAGGCTTATAGTATTGATAACAGTCGAATTGATTCATTAACTTTTGGATTGCCTGTTCTTTTTTATCATATGCTGTGTCCTCTTGTATTACTTTGGCTTCTTCAAGCAGCTGTTCTGTCTTTTGTTCCAGGCTTTTGTGTTCCGGCAGGAACGTTGTTGGCAGTTTCATTTGCTGTTTCCTGGTTTTTGGCGTATCCCCCTTGATGGTCTGCCCCATGTGCATCCGGTGAAAAGGCAGAGCATTTTATGCTCATCAGCTCTCGCTAACGGCCAGACGGATTTATCGTTAATAAAAAATATTTTAAGCTCGTAATCCTTCATTTTTGGCGGTAGGTCTTCGAATTTGCGGTTGTATAAAAACTGAACAAGCTTGTCGTCAAGCTCTTTTAAATCAACCCAACCATCAGGAGACAAACCACTGGCATCAAATTCTAGCTTGCTTTTGTATTCTAATTTGTCTTCAGTAACATATTTGCAAACTTCAGCATCCCATTTCAAGTTTTTAGGGTCTGTGTAGAAGGTAAGATTGTTGTTTTCTCTTTTCACAGCTAGGCTGAACCATTCGCCCCTAGTTGCTAATAGCTTTTCGCATATTGTCTCAAGCTTGTTTTCAAGCCTTTCTTCCATGTATCCTGTTACAAGTTCAAAGTATTCTCCCGGGTATAAGTGGCGTTCGTAGCCAGCTTTTCTAAGCCGTTTCAGGCTGTTGTCGAATCCGAACCACTCATATTTTATATTTGGTTCTATGTCAAAATAGTTGAAATGGTCTAGTGTTACACTGCTTTCTTTGGTAGGGTTATAGTCCAATAGTTTGTTTGTTGCGTTTTCCAGATTTTTATTTTCAGGTATGAAGATTTTTGGTATTTTCATCTTTAGCTTAATTTTTCAAATAGACACTATGAATGACCTGTCCAATAGTGGTGCGTTCTCACGTGAGTCTCTTCTCAGTTCTTCTGTTATTTCATGGTTCACATAAACTACCTGTAGCGAATGTCCTGTACACCACTTGTCCAATATAATTATAAGATCCTTTCTTTCAAATTTTTGGTCATAGTAATTATATACATCATAAGCAGGTTTTTCACCTGATTCTTCTATCACCTTATCGATCATTTTTTCCACATAGTCGTATCTGTTTGTTTGGTATTTGTCAGATATCCAGAGTATTCTTGTAGGAAAATCAGTTCTGCTATTCAACATGCGTAAAAGCGCTTTTAGACCGCTGGATACTGCCTCATAAAAAGAATGGTCTTCGAGGTGTTCTTTAGTTTTACGATCCAGACGTTCTTTAGGGTCTTCGTAAAGTTCTTCAATTTTATGATCGAGGCTTTTTTCCGGGACAAAGATTTGAGGTATCCTCATGTCTCATCGTCTTTTCCTTCGTAGACTTCCTTGGCTTTTCCTATTACCAGGTCGAAGAGGTCGTCTGGGGAGTTTACGTGGAACACTTCGTAGCCTATATTTTCCAGCTTTTTTATGTAGCCTGAGTTGCC
>JAUYDG010000029.1 GCA_030691925.1 Nanobdellota archaeon | reverse complement strand
GAAGTAAACATAGGAAATGAAGGGAACAAAGAAGGGATAAAATTGGAATATGCTAAAAGCTTCATAAACGAGATATCGCAGTTCAGGAACATAAGAGCCGAAGGGCTGATGTGCGTAGCACCTTTTGCAGAGCCGGAAAAGACAAGGCCTTACTTCAAAAGGATGAAAGAAACTTTCGATTCTATAGGCAACCTCAAATGGCTGTCGATGGGGATGAGCAATGATTACAAAGTAGCGATAGAAGAAGGAAGCAACATGGTAAGGGTAGGAACAGCAATATTCGGAGAGAGGAATTACTAGAATATCTCCACTATCTCCCCTATCTTTTTGTTCTTAGTGTAAAGCCTTGCAGGCCTGTGGGCGACCTCTTCCTGGAACTCCTGAACTTCCTTAACAAGCTCCAACGCTTTTATCTTCTTCCTGAAGTTCCTCTTGTCAAGGCTTTTATCAAGGATTATCTCGTATATCTTCTGCAGCTGCGTTAACGTGAACTTCTCAGGCAGCAAAGAAAAAGCGACTGTAGTGTACTCCATCTTCCACCTGAGCCTCTTCAAGGCGTACTCCACTATCTTCTTATGGTCAAAAGCCAATTCAGGAAGATCAAACATCGAGAACCAGTTCACATCCTTCACATCAGTGCTAGCCTTCAGCTTGAACTTTTCAGCATTCACCAAAGCAAAATACGCTGCAGTTATCACCCTAGTCCTAGGGTCCCTTTTAGGGTCGCCGAAGGTGTACAGCTGCTCCAAATAAACATCCCTAACATTAGTCTCTTCCAACAGCTCTCTCTTGGCAGCATCTTCAAGGCTCTCATCAATCTTCACAAAACCGCCCGGGATGGCCCACATGTCCTTGAACGGGTCAACGTTCCTTTTAACAAGCAAGACTTTCAGGTCATCATCTTTAACGGTAAAGAGAATTACATCTACGGTAACCGAAGGCCGTTCAAACTTTGAAGCGTCATAACCTGCCATAACATAGTGTATGATAAACAATTATATATAAGCTTTTTTGATAGGAAATAACAGCGTTGTTCAATCTGATTTTTTCTAACGGATAAGGTAAAATGCCGTCTCGAATACAATATTATACTACTAAATAGTAGTAACATATAGAAAGGTTTATATAGTGGCGTATCTATATAATCAGTATGAAAAAGGTGGGTAAAGCATACGGGTTTTTTGATTGTAACGCATCAAAAGAGGCCATTGAATCAGAATTGCCTACTATTCGTGAACTTGTTAAAACACCATCTAAATTAGAACTTTCTTTGATTAAAGGTGTTGATAACTTAAAAGGAGACAGCGATTTAATGTCTATTGCTAGAGAAGCAAAAGAATCAGGCATTAAATACGTAGTTGAAGCAACGTATCCTGATGCAACCCACAAGGAAACTGCAGATGAATTGGTATCAATTTTAAATCAAGCTTATCAAACACCATTATACCAAGATGGAGAACAATTCTACGGATCAGTTTTCTATAAAGAACTAGGTAAATATGTTTCTAGAGAATGAACAATAGGGCAACTTTAACCAGCCTAAAGAGTTTAAAATGCAAAATTCCGAGTAATATATCGCCTAACTGCCCATATACACATAATAAATGCGGGTCCAGATAAACTAAAACTTTAAATAACACATAATAGTACCCTAAAAAAAACATTTCGGAGGGCTAAAATGGGATGGTCTATAGAAAACCTTGTGAATGAAGTTAAGATTTCACCGCAGTGCGCAAAAGACCTATTTTTGGTTTTCTGAAATTTTGTCTAACGGCTGTTAGCAGACCCGATTGAAAGGAAGGCTAGGCAACGAAGTTGCCGAAGAATTCGGAGGCGAGCCGAAAAATTATTTTTCAATCTTAAACATCTTACCATGTCCTGGAATTATATAATCAGCGAGTTCTAGTATTTTTTTACGAGAGGCAATAAGTTTTTGAATATTCATATGTTCTGGGTCGTTATCTGGTTTATTGATATCTATTTCTTGCTTTTCATTTTCCGACCACCAAAAGACATCTCCTGCAACAGCATAAATTCCTTTTTCTGTTTCCACAATTAAAGAACAGTGCTCTTCCATATGACCTGGCGTACGAATTACTTTTAGGTCGGTGTCAGGGATAACTCCATCGTGCTTAGTAATGACATCTTTTTGATAAACATAAAGTTCATCAATTATTTTTGCATTTTCAAAAATTCCTGCAAGAAGTGAATGGTCAGTGTGTCCGTGAGTTAAAAATACAAAATCAATATCTGAAGTTTTTAATTTTTCTTTCTTCAATGCCTTGAATAATTTTTCTCTATCAAAACCAGGATCGGCTATGGTATTTTTTCCATTTGATTTTATAAAAACAACAGAAGAATTCGCCAGCCAACCATTTTTCAATGGTTTTGCATAACCTTCAATTAAGATTTTAACTTCAGTCATAGTATTAAGTTATTATAACATATTTATAAAATCTTCTTTCCGTAGAGGCGAGCCCGCCAATTGCAACTAACGATGTTAGGCAACCCGACCTCGAAATCTCCTTCAGTGAGTGAAACGAGCTGAGAGATGAGACGATAGAGGTGCGAGGCAAGCGGACGTAGCGAGCGCAGAGTTGATTTCCGGTACAAAACCAAAATATTTATATACTATAGCATATTATAGTCTACTATGGCTACTACGATACAAATAAGCGAAAGATTACAACTTGAACTGAACAAAAGAAAATTCTTTGATAGAGAAACCTACGAAGAGATTATATGGGGCATTATGGAAGATACCATGGAATTAAACGAAGAAACAAAGAAAGAGATAGCAGAAGCACGCATCGAGATAAAAAAAGGCAAGTTTGTAACGCTTTCAGAAGCTAAAAAAGAGCTTGGACTATAATGTATGAGATAGTAATATCTGAAAAAGCATTAAAACAATTGAAGAAGCTAGAGAAGGGTATACAAGAGAGAATAATCCGCGCTCTTGAAAGAATTAGGATAAGGCCCGAAGCTTACGTTATCAAACTTGTCGGAGACCCCGCATATAAACTAAGAGTCGGGGATTACAGAGTGCTTCTTGATGTAGACAAAAATAAGCTTCTCATTCTGGTTATAAAAGTGGGCCACAGAAAGAACATCTACAAAGGCCTCTAGCACCAGAAATCAATTTTGCCTAACTGTCCATACAGAACCAGATATTTTGTAATACCCCTTTAAGAAGGACTAACTACTCTTTAATCATAGCCCTCTTGACACCAGGGCTTATCTCGTAAAGCTTATACTTGCCTCTCCTGCCAACAACCACCACGCCTTCCTTCTGCTTAAGCTCATTGATCAGCCTAGCAACCTTAGCAGGGGACATCTCCAGAGTCTGGGATATTTCCTTAGAAGTAGTGTTGTCATGCTCAAGGACGAACTGCAAAACCTTCTGCTCCTCACCGTCAAACTGCTCTGAGAAAGGCAGCCTCTTAACCCTCAAATCCTTCTTCTTGAACTCATCTACCAATATCCCGCTGTCATTCAATATGTCCTCCACAACAAAATGGGATATCGTATAATCCTTGCCCTTCAGTATAGGGTTCAATTGCTTGAACTTCGTATAGTGGAAGTCAAATATCTTATCCGTGTATTCTAAAAGCCTTCTCGGGTTGTTATCAGCGCATTTCACCAGGAGGTTAAAAGCCTCTTCAGTGAGCTTGTCAGCGTAGTTCAGCCCTGTCCTCTTATTGTTAAGCCTCATCCTAAGGATGTCTTTCATGCCCTTGCTGTCCAAGATGTTAAGGGTGATCATTCTCCTGCCCAGCCTCTCCTTAAAAGAGCCTGAAGTATTGGCCAAGTGCTTGTCTATCTGGGCTATGACTATGCTCTTAATAGCCCTGCTCTCCTTACTCTCCCACTTGCTCCTAGCCTTGAGTATAAGATTAGGGTCAGTCGCCTGAAACTCATCAATTATGAGCACAGGTTTTTTTGAAGGATACTTCCTGAACGCCAAAAAGTCAAAAAAGTTCCTCTGCTTCTTAAGCTCATCCTCCAGGTCAAAGTCCGGAGGCAGGTCATCAGCATCCAGATAGATAAAAGTATGATCCTTAAGCTTCTCCTTCACCCTCATCAGCAAGCTAGTCTTACCAGCACCTGTCGGACCGTTAATAAAACATATCTCCTCCTTAAGGATGTGATTTATCAGCTGCTCTTCCTGCTCTTCCAGGTTTATCAGCTTAGGGTTCGGCCTAGAATCCAAAGGGTTATCGTCAAACTTGAGCTGCTTATACCAAACCATTCTTGTATAATTTTATTGCTTCTTCTATATAAATTTTATTATTGGTATCTGATGTAATCCTTTATGAACTCAGTAAGCTGAAACTTTTCCTGCCTCAGCTCGTCTATAACCCTCTTCTTATTCCTTATCTTCCTGTACTCGCCCAGGAACTCCAAGTCCCTCCTGATGACCTCATTTTTATCATAATCCTTGTCAAAACCGTCGAAAGATGACAGGATATAGAAAGCGCCCGAAGCCAATGCCGAGGCGGCAAACAAAGCAGCCCAGCCCACTCCCAACGGGCTTACAGCAACAGCCTCGCCAGCCAACACAGCAAAATAAGACGCGACACCAAAAGTCTCCCACTTAGACGGAAACATATACAAATCGCCCCTGCTGAAAAAGAATTTTGCAGCCTTAGAAGGCAGGTAGTTAACCACAGAGCTATAAGAGTTCACCACTGACTTCACCATAAAGTATCTCAGCTCTGCTTTAGCCCGCTTATAGGAATTTTCAGAGTAATCATCAGACAGCCAGCTCAGGGGAACATTGCTGATCTCCAAGTCTTTTTCAAATTCTCTTATCCTCCTGTCTATTTCTTTCAGATGCTTGTAACTCCTGTAGTTCATGTCATGCACCTGCGCAGTAATCCTCTTCCTGTAATCGTAATATCTGATATCAAAAGGCATGCCCAAGTACTTGCAAACCTTATCAGTAAGCTCCTCTTCGTTTATGCTTCCCGGCGCATCGCCATCTGACTTGTTGAGAGAATCCTGGATTTTCGCCTCTAAGTCCTTATCTTTGACAAACAGCTTAGGCAGCTTCATCTACCCTAATAAAAGGCTTAGAAATTATATAAAACTTCCCAAATAAGGAAATATTTATATAACAAGCGAATAACACCATAAATTACGGGGGTTAATAGATGGCTAAGCTTAAAAAAACAGCGATTATAATCGCAGCAACTGCTGTAGCCGCTTACCTGTTAATGCCTACCACAAAGCCCATACAAACTTCTATAGACTATCAATACATTGATAAGAACAAAGCCAGGCTTGAAAAAGTGGATTATACAACATTCCGCCAAAACCTGGACTCAGGAATTTCCAAGCAAAAAATAGAAAACCAAGAAAGCTTCTTAGAAAACCTCATCAAAGCCACGGACACGAACCCGGAAATAAGCGCTGGCACAGGCTTCAACTTCAGCAGAAAAGTGCCGAGCCAAGAATTCGCCAAGTTCATATTCGAAGACGTCCTAAAAGAAAAGCTGAATTACGAAATCAAGACGCCAACAGACCTTGTAGTCGGGCTTAACCTAGCCCTGGAGTACCTGGCGAAATACAACCACAAGATGACACTAGAAGACCGAGGCCTAGGCTCAGACATCAACGATGACGGAAGGTTTGACGGCATTAGCTGGAGCTCGCTAGAAAAAATCGACGAATCACTAAGGAAAATAATAATAAAAGAGCCAGAGAAAGGGATGAAGATAAGCGACGAAGAAAACAGCAGGGTAGACGGGACATCAACCGACCTCCTCCTAATGGGCAAAAAGCCACAAGCAATAAAAGAAAACTCTGTAGAGCTGGTATGCAGGAACTACACATCAGCGCTAAAAATAATGTTCGAAACAGCAAAAGAAAAATACCCTAAGCATACAGAAAGCCTTGAGATGATACAGATGCCAATGCCAGGCCACGTCTACGTAGCATTCATCAACAAAAAAACCCTGGAATACATAGCAGTAGACCCAACATGGCACGACACAGGCCAAGGGTTTGACCTAACAACGTTCGCATGGCCAAAAGAAGACAAGGCCCACTATGACATGCTGCAAGAGGAAGGCTCATTCGAAGCGATGGGCATAGAAAAAAAAATGCACGAATACTGGAACGCATACATGTTCGAATTCATCTTTCACGACAGCTCAAAAGAAATGTTACAAAACGTAATACCAGAAATTCAAGAGCTGGCAAAGAAACACCCTGACCAGTCAAACCTGGCAAACCTGGAAGTGATGGCTTACATGAGCCTTGCCAACCACAAAGAATACCCGAAAGCGTTCGAGCTGCTAAAAGGGATCTACGACAGCAAAGAAAGAATAGAAAAAATGGATACGCGCCCAAGATGCCTGCTGCTGTACTACTTAGGAGAGCTGTCATACGAGATGAAAAAATACGACCAGGCAGCCAACTACTTCAAGGAATGCTCAAGATTCAGGGTGAAAGAGAATCCTTTAGTAGACGAATCAATGGTCAACATGGCAGAAATGAACCTGAGGCAAGGAAAAAACTACGAAGCGCTGTTCAGAGCAAAAGACGTAACAATGCTCTCCCCAAGGCACCACAAAGAAGCAAAAGAAATAATCTACGATGCCGCTCATCAGATATGGGGCGCAGGAAAACACCTCAACGGAATAGGACACTACCTAAACGGAGACTACAAAGGGGCCGTACAGCACCTAAAAGAAGATGAACCTAGAACAAGGCTTTTGCTGGCCAAATCCTATGACGCGCTCAACGACTACGAAAAAGCGAAGCCAATCTATGAAGAACTAATAAAAGGAGAAGACAAAAACCTGGCAGGCATAGCAGAATCAGAGCTCAACCAGATGAGCCGCAAATTCTTCCTATACGCCTACATGCACTTCTTCGACAACAAGATAAAAAAATCCGTAGAAGAGTTCGAATCCCTGAAAAGCAGGATAACACCGCAAGAAGAAATCGCTGAAAGAACCAGCTACCTGCTGATGTTCGCATACGGGGCAGACAAGAACAAACAAAAATCTGTAGAGGAAGCAGTCTACTTCTTAAGAACTTTCCCAAAAGGCGAGTTCAAGCCGTACGTCGAAAAATACCTGGAAGAGATTCAGAAAGCAAACTTTTAGAAATCGATATTCAGTCCAAAAAGAACACCTGAAGAATTTGCGGCCCAGTCATGGTAACCGCTGACAAACACAGAAGTGTCCTTACCTAAGCTCTTGCTTACACCTGTGCTGGTGACTTCTTTGCCATAAGTCCAGTTATGCGACTGCGAAAGCGAAACGCTAAGGTCATTCGAAACCCTGTGAATGAGACTCAGGCTGCTGTTAATCTCGTAATCTTGACCAGGCGTCTGGCTTTTCTCATAAGTGTTTTCAAGCTTAACGTGCGAATCCTTTACATACTCCTTATCCAGCTCCAGGCAAATCTTGTTGCGCTTAGTATGATAAGATAGCTTCCCATTCAAATGCTTAGACTCGAACTTAGAGTGAGCCTCAACGTCAAAATTATTCATGTTAAAATCGCCGTAATCCAAGCTTAAGCCGAAAGATGTCTTGAACTTCCTCTTGCTGTAAAGCTGGTCCTTCATCTTATCCCTCTCATTTTCCAGCCTTTCAGCCTCTTTAAGGTTGTTAGCTTTCTTATGCGTCTCTATATCCTTTTCCAGCCTGTCAATCTTGTCCTCTATCTTCTCTTCAGCATCCCTCTCAGATTTCTTTATCTCGCTTATGGGATCCTTAATCTTCAGCTTTTCATCCTTGTTCTTTACTATTTCCATCTTAGTAAGCCATTTAAAACGCTCAACCACCAAATCCCAAATCTTAGTCTCTTTAAGCGTAAGCTCCAACGCATCTAAAGCCGCCCTTTGAGCGGATTTCTCAATCTTGTCCTTAACAGGATCACTATAATCCAAATAAGGGTTGCGGCGATTAAGGTTATCCGAGTCTTGCTCTGAAATATAAACCCTCTGCACGTCATTCCACACGTTTTCCTTCCTTGCCTCAACCTCGAACCTCTTGTCCATCTCCTCGTTAAACTTCCTTGAAAGGCTATAATCCTCAGAACCCTTAGCCTCATCAGGCTTCTTAGAAGGCGTTTCAGCAAAGGCAGGGCAGTAAAGCATAAAAGCAGCTGCAGAAACTGCCAGCGCATTAAAAAGCTTATTTTTAAATCTCATTTTAATTAGGCGTTATTATGCAAAATGGGTCTTGAACTTTTCATACATTTCCTTAGCAAATATTTTATCTTTAATCTCTTCGTGTTCAGAGTTGCTAGTAAAACAAAGGGTATAATTTTCCTTTGAAAATCTCCAAAGATATTTTTTTGATTTAACAGATGTTATTTTTATTCCATTGTTAGTCAATAAACAATAACCCTCCCGTTGTTCATTAATAAAAGGAAAAGTTGACCTGCCCATCTTTATGTGTATTATATCTGTCCTATCAGATTCATTTAAAATCTTCTCGATTGTAGACCTATCGTATTTTATTTTTAACATTTTATCCTGTTATATTCACCACTGTCGGGTTATAATAATTCTATTTAAATCTTTTGGTTAATCCGTTCATACAAAGTCGCCTTTTTCTCGATTTCGTGCAACAGGGATTAAGCGTATTTATCTATAATATTACAGTAATACTTTTATACCCCTATCCTAACCTATGTCACGAGGTGTTATTAATGAAAAGCATTCTTGTAACCGGCGGTACAGGGTTTATCGGCGGAAATCTTGTAGAAAAGCTTCTAGAGGACGAAAACAACAAAATATCCATACTGACCGAGCCAAGCTATGTAGGCGCTTTCAAGCAGATGTTCTTCAAACACAAGAAGAGATACGCAGGCATAGAAAACAGGCTTAACATGCTCATTGGCGATATAACAAAAAAAGGCCTCGGCTTAAACAAGATCCCAGAATTCGATGACGTATACCACCTAGCAGCAATATACCTGCTGGAAGTCAAAAAAAGCATAGCAGAAAAAGTAAACGTGGAAGGCACGAAAAACGTCGTAGACCTTGTAAAGAAGATAAAAGGCCTGAAAGCGTTCAACTACGTAAGCACGTGCTACGTATCAGGAGACAGGAAAGGAAGAGTATACGAAGACGAGCTAGACAAAGGGCAGAAGTTCAACAACCATTACGAAGAAACAAAATTCAAGGCGGAAATAATAGTAAGAGAAGACATGAAACAGCTGCCAACCAGGATATTCAGGCCGGCGATAACAGTAGGAAGCTCAAAGACAGGAGAAACGATAAGCTTCAACGGATTATACTTCGCATTCGAAGCGCTAAACAGGACACTCCTAAGCTACCCCTCATTGTTAGCATTGCCGGGAAAAGGAAACTCGAAAGTCAACTTCGTACCAGTAGACTACCTCATAGAAGCCATGGCAGCAATAGCAGTAAAAGAAGAAACCATAGGGAAGACTTTCCAGATAGCCGACCCTAACCCGTTAACAGCAAACGAGATAATAGACATAAGCTGCAAGGAGTTCAAGGTAAAAAAACCGATAATAGGGCATATGCCTTACTTCCTAGCAAAAACCAGCTTCGACCTCGGCCTAGGAAAAATACTGAGAATACAAAAAGAGCTCATACCTTATATGGACGCAAAAACAGAATACGACACCACAAACACGAACAAAGCACTAGAAGGCACAGGAGTCCGATGCCCAAGGCTGGACGAATACATATCAATAATCACAAAATACTGGAGGGAACACAGATGAGAACATACGACGCGATAGTCATAGGAACAGGACTAGGGGGGCTGTCAATAGCCGCCTTGCTGAGCAACGACAACTACAAAGTCCTCTGCCTCGAAAAAAACAAAGACGTAGGCGGAAGGGCGAGGATAATGAAAAAAGACGGGTTCACATACGAATACGGCATACACGTGCTAAGGTACGGCCCTAAAGGGGCATGCGCGAAAATACTCAAAAAGACAGGAATAGAAGACCTAGAGATCAAAAAGCTGAACGTAGCAATATACGACGACAAAAAGTTCCACAACTTCTCAAGCGGAGGGCTAGCCTCGCTGATAAACATGGGCTTGCTGAACAAAACTGAAAAAGCAAAATTCCTAAAAGAAATCATAAGCCTAGGCTACGGAAACATAGACCATCTCTATGACACCAGCGTCCTAGAACTGATGGAGAAAAGAGGATACAGCGAAAACCTAAAAAAAGTATTCTCTTCCATGAGCACATCAATGCTAAGCTGCCCGGACACAAGCAAAGCATCAGCAGGAGAGCTGGCGCACCACCTGAAAAACGTGGTATCAAAAAGGTATGCGGTAGGATACCCGAAAGGAGGCTTCGAAACCATAATCAGCCATTTAACAAACAAGATAACAGAGAAAAACGAACTACTGCTAGAAACAAAAGTAAGAGAACTAATAAGATCACAAGACAAAATCGTAGGTGTGGACACAGAAAAA
>JAUYDG010000090.1 GCA_030691925.1 Nanobdellota archaeon | reverse complement strand
AGGAAATCGCTTACGAAGGTTTTATGGACAAGACTAAGGCTGACCAGTTTTTATTAAACACCACAACAGGGAGGGTTTACAACTTTACTTTAGGCTTGTGCAAGGCTAAAGACCGAAATGACTTAATCCAGTTAGAAATAGAGTATTCTGGTTATGTCCCGTTGTCTGGTTTTAATAGGGAACCTTTAGAAAAGGATATCGTAAAAGAGATTTTGGAGATAAACAAGTATATAGTAGACAAATACAACGGGTTTAAGACAGGAGACTTCGTTTTAAACATCGAGCCTGCTACTCTAACCAAGTTTGAATGGATCACGGGAAGGGCTGCTTCTGCTTCTGATAAAGAAGGAAATAAGCCTTTAGTTGACGGACAGACTTTTTTCGGTGACTCTTTCTAATATTTTTCTAAATTTTTTATCCAGTCTAGGCTTTCTTTAACCCTTTTTTCTAAGTCCATATATCTTATCTCTAATATGTTAGCACCTGCTTCTGAGTATACTTTTTCAAAGCCTTTTCTTATAGCAACCAGATAATTAAAATCGTCTTCTCTCCATTTCTTTTTTCCCGTTTCAGCCCACCGCTTCTTAATATTGTTTATTACCTCTTCTAAAGGAGGGTTGAGAAATATCACGTTTTCAGGTTTTAGCTCTTCTGTTATCAGAAAATTATGCATTCTCAAATAGTTTTCAAGGTTTTCTTTGCTTAACCAGCCTATGTTTTCAAACCCTTTTATGTATGCCAGGTTATCATGAGAGCAACGGTCGCATAGTATTATTTTATTGGGTTTTTCTTTCGCAAGCTCGTTTAAGTAGCTTGCGTGAAGGTAGTAACGTGCCAGCCTGACCTTATTGCGGTTGTGTATGTCTTGAAACTTTTCTGGAAGAACAAGCTTTGAATAGGCTAAGAAAAGTTCTGGCTCTTTTTCTGCGAGTTTTTCGATGAGCGTGCTTTTGCCAGAGCCATGCGAACCTGAAAAGTATACTACGTTTTTCATCGTTCATTCCTCTTAATAGTTTTTGTAATCCAGTCGTAACATGTTTTTATCCTTTTTTCCAGGTCGAGAAAGTCTATTTCCAGCATGTTTGCTTCGTATTCTTTGTAGAATTCTTCAAAGTTTATTTTCACCAGTCCTAAGTATTGGAAGTTGTCTTCTCTCCATTTTTTCTTGCCAGTCTCTTTCCACCTTTTCCTAATGTTTTTTTCTAATTCCTCCAGCGAAAGGTTAAGGAAGGCTATATTTTTTGGTTTTATACTATCATCGAAGAGTTCTTCGCGTAGGTAAGCGCATTCTTCGTATTGTTTTTGTGTCATCCATCCTAGTTGTGTTAACGTTTTTGTGTAGGCATATGAGCTTGAGACGTCCCTGTCGCATAATAGTATCTTGTCAGGGTTTTCTTTGGAGAATTTTTGTTGGTTCAGCGCATCCCAGTAATACCTTACTAACCTTAGTTTTTGTCGTTCCAATGGGTCTTCAGACTTAGGTATTTTCAGCTTTTCGTATACTTTGAAAAGTTTAGTGTCTTTTTCTGATATCTTTTTGATCAGTGTGCTTTTGCCAGAGCCGTGCGAGCCTGAAAAGTATACTACGTTATGCATTATCTGTTTCTCCTTTGCTTGTAGGACTGTTTTGTCAGGTCTATTATGAGACCTTGAAGATCTTCTTTTTTTGATACGTGGTAGACTGGCAGCCCCCATTTTTTAAGGTCTTCCCCTGTTGCTGTTTTGTCTTTTATCTGTATGTATGAGAGCATGTGGTTTTTTGTTTTTCTTCTGAACTCTTCCTTTATAATATCCCAGTTAAAGATGTTCCCATCGCTTATGAAGATGATAACACTCTGCTCTGCCTGTAATTGAGGCACTAATACTTCCATGTTTATGTATGTATTTCCGAATTCTGGCTGCCAGAACATTTCTAATGATTTTTCCAGCTCATGGTATGGCTTCCACCCGCTAGTTCTTGTGCCGCTTGAGAACATGGTTATGTTGTATTTGAGGTATGGCGCTATTTTTTCTGACTTAAGCCATTTTATAGCTCCGAACGCTCCTAGCAGTGCGTAGTGGTATTTGCTGTCTACCGCCCATGCTGCGTTATACACTTTTTCTTTTGACCCGTCAGCCATGCTGCCAGAACAGTCGAATAGGAAGAGTATGTCGGGAAGCCTTTCTTTTACTTTCTTGTACGGTGAGAATACTGAATAGTTATTGTTTGATACTTGGAAGTTTAGTTCTTTGCCGAATGGTGATTCTGCATCAGCAGCTATTTTGGTAAAGTCTATGTCTTCGAGTCTGTGTTCTTCCACATCGAAGTTTTCGAAAGACAAAGGTGCCAGGGGCATTTCAAAGCCCTCTTTTTTTGTACTAGCTTTTATCGGTATTTTTTCTGAGAGATGATCATAAACTATGGTTAATATTCTGCCTTTTTTTATCAGTTTGGGGAGATTTGTCTTGCTTGCCTCTTTTTTGCAACATGCTAGTACTATCTTTTTTTCAGCTTCTTTGTCTATTTCCCTGTCAGGCGAGTTTGATATTGTAGGGAATTTATTTCCTTCTTCTTCGTTTTTTTCTGATTGTCCTTCACTTCCTTGTTGCTCTTTATTTCCTTCTTTGTTTTCCTCAGACTTCCCTTTATTTT
Source organism: Nanobdellota archaeon (assembly GCA_030691925.1). Taxonomy (GTDB): domain Archaea; phylum Nanobdellota; class Nanobdellia; order SCGC-AAA011-G17; family VGLX01; genus VGLX01. The sequence goes on along the minus strand of JAUYDG010000090.1, from coordinate 261 downwards.
TTTGTTTTTCCTCATTCTCTTCTTTTAGCAGTTCTGCTATGTTTTTTGTGAAGTTTTCCCATAATGTTTCCCAATTGTTCATGTCCCTGAATGTTTTTACCACTTCTTTTTTATCCATATTATTAATTCCCATGTCTTCTAACGTTTTTTTTACAAACGCGTCTGCTTTTTCTGAGTATTTTTTAGAATAGAACTCTTTCAGAAGTTTTTTGTCTTCCTCTGACCCCCATATTTTCATTTGGAGTTTCAAATACGCTTCGC
>JAUYDG010000053.1 GCA_030691925.1 Nanobdellota archaeon | reverse complement strand
TGTAGCAGGTTTTTTCTCTCGTTTAAGTACAAAAGTTAATACGGCAACTGCTAATGTAGCTGTAAAAATTGTTATGCTTACCAGGAAGATTTTTGATGAGACAACTTTCATCCATTCTGCTAATAGCGCTGACATGAGTTTTACTGCCAGGCTTCCCTCCTCGCCTTTCAGCATCGGCGATGCCTTCAGTATGTTTTCAAGCTTTTCCGGCGTAAGATTTTTGGTGAAAAAGCTTCCTGCGGATGTAAATGCGGATATTATGCAGGTCTTCAGGCTTATAGAAAACAAGGCTTGCTTCCATTTGAACTTCTCAGCTAAGAACATGAATAATGACCCTATCAGGAAAACTGCTATGCTCAGGGGGAGTGTGTAGCCCAAGATGGTTTTTATTTTTGTATTTCTTATCTTTTCTGTCAGGTTTTTTTCGAATTCCTGGATCTCAGGCGTCAGCTCTTCCTGTGTCTTTGCTATCATTTCCTCTATCAGCAGGCTTTTCATTTCATCTTCTGTCTTTACAGCATTGAGTTTGCTGCAGAAATCCGCTGACACTTCTTCAGACTTTTTAATGCACAGCTCTCTTACTTTTTCCAGTTTTATATCCTCATCTTTCAGCAGTGCTTTGGCAAAAACGTCCTTGTTCTCCTGCAATATTCTTGGAATACTCGCCTCTGTTGCTTTGGCCAGCACGTCTATGTTATCTATAGCGTAGTTTATGGACAATCCTGTGAACAGTGTCAGCAGTGCTAAAAATATGAGAAGGTTTCCGAAGCTTTTGGCTAAGAACCTTAGTATCCTCATCTTCTTTTGTTAAGGTGTTTTTGTTTTATAAATCTTTTTAGAAAAAGGTTGCTTGTTTTTTTTAGCTGCGCTTGTAATCTTGTATAGTATTATAGTCGTTTCTTTAAAGTGGTAACAATAGTAAGTTTTATAAAGAAGAAGGTGAGTGGAACTGCTGAGGAAAAAGCTTAGGAGGGCAAAAAATGAGCCTAGATAAGGAAATAATACAAAAAGCGCACAGCTTAAGGGACATAATCCATGATAACTCGGCGCAGTACTTCCACACGCTGCCGTTAGCCATATCAGAATCGGGCCTGATTCTTCCAAACAAGACAAAACACACGTTCTACACAGAATATGACATCAAGGACCTGCTGACGATTGGCGCAATAACGCAAAGCCCGATACTCCTTACAGGAGGCACAGACCTGGGAAAGACCACGTTGGCAAGGCTTGTGATGAATGCCTTGTTCGGAAAAGAAGAGGAGGGATGGCACAAGATAGACTTGGATACAGACTTCGGTAAAGACGCTTACGCGAACGTCGATTTCTCAGCAATAACCGAGGGAAAGACGCTGACTGAACTTTACAAAGCAAGTAGCTTTTTGTTCTTACCTGGGCTTATACTAGATGAGATTAACAGGCTTCACGCAAAGTTGGGAAACAAGTTGCTGCACTTCTTTGATAAGGATATAACGCTGCCAGATGGCTCGAGGGTAAAGCTCGGAAAACAATTGGGAAACGGGAACACTTACCAGTTCCAGATAGCAGCAGTGAACGAAGGGGGAGAATATCAAGGAACTTTTGACATGGACAAGGCCTTAAGAAGAAGGATAGTGATAGAGATTCCACTAGACATATTCACGCCAACACCATATGACAGGTTATGCATACAGAAGCAGGGGCAAAAAGAAACGGAGCTTAGGAATAAAACAAGCAACCTGGAAACAGTCCTGGAGATATACAAAAAAACAGGGTCGTTGCAGCTGCACCCTACCGCAGAGATGTTCATATCTTACTTAGAGGCTTTTGACTACTGCAAGCATTCATTAACGGAAAACAAAGGAGGAGTAGACTCGAAAAACGGCTCGGTAAGGCACATCTGCGCAAAACCGATAGAGATTGGGGGGCAACCGTCGCCAACAGAGATGGGCTGTGAATTCCTAAGGACTTTTGAAAACGAGCTATGCCCCTACGTTAGAGGTATAACGCCAGGCGTGTCAAAAAACCTGATAGCAGTGGCTAAAGGGTTTGCGCTGTTAAGAGCGACAAAATTCGTAGAGATGATAGCGGGCCACTTGGCAGGAAAAGAAAGAAGCCAGCTGAGCTACGCGATAAAAAATCCGGAAAAGTTTACAGAATCCTTACAGAAATACGCTGGGACAGACCTTACCGGGAAAGGGCTGGCAAGAGCAGCAGTTGAAAAGTACTTCAACAGCCTGGAAGTGGAAAGATGTGACATAGAAGCAGCAATAGGCTTCGTAGGCTACTCGAAAGTGGGGATAGCAGGACCTTGGATCATAAAGCACTACCAAGGCAACAGGTACGAGGCAGTAAAAAGCTTCAGCAGGCAGGCAAGAGAAAAGTTCGAAGAAGGGCTTCTCAAACCAGAAGTCTGGCTTATAGGCAAACATAAGAGCAACTGGAAGGACGCGATAAAAAACATTCCCGGATCAGACAAAGAAAAAGTAATGAGCGAGCTGGAATCATACTGCAAAAATGAGAATCCCTGGCTGTGGAGAGTAATAACCCCTTACCTGAAAGACGAAGAAACCTTAGGAAAGGACGAAGCCCAAAAGCTTTACGAATGATCTAAAAAATGGCTGACACAGACTTTTCAAGAATCGGGGAATTGTTCTACAAAGAAGTGGGAGAAGAAGAAAACACAAGCTTAGAAGGGTTCCTGAAACATGCTTTCACCACTTACGCACAAAAATACCTGCGCGGAGAGAACATGGACAGTATCAAACAAATAACTTACTATGGCATGAGAGGCAAGCTGTCACTGCTGATAATCCCTTTTGATAGGATGCCGGACCTTTCAAGCATGAGGATAGAAAGCGAAACAAAAGACATAACAGCGCTGCTGCAACTTTTGAAAGGGGATATAAGCGCAGAATTCTCAAAACTAGAGCTTAAGGAGATTTCAGAACAGGTCAGAAAAGAAATCAGCAGGACAAGAAAAGAAAACTATGCACAGGCAGGCAACATGCGCTTCTACTTTTCACTAAACCCAAAAACCCCAGAAGCAATCCAGAGGATAACACTGCAAAACAGCCTTGTGAAAAGTGCCAAAAGCGAAGAATTTGAAAAAGGCTTGGCAGCAACGCTGTTAACAGCAGACCACATACTAATGAACAACTCCTTTTATGCTGACAATAACCCAAACAAATACCTTATCAACGAATCATGCGGCATAACACAGCCGTATAAAGGGCACTGCATTTTCGATTATAGCATCAAAGCTGTAAACAACAAAAGCCTGCCAGCTAACCTTTTCCAGCGCTTAAATGAAGTGTTCGAACTGGCAAAACAGGATTTTAATGTGATGTCCTACAGGACAATGAAAATAGAAGACCGGGCATCCAAGGTAGGGGTGTTCACCTATGAATAAGGACTTAGAATCGCATATAATGGACCTCTGCCAAAAAACAATTATTGATAAAGGCTGGAAGACTTTCCAGGACATAGAAGTGGAGGTAGCTGAGCAGCTCCACCCTGTAAACGCGGCTATCACAACAGCAGACAGGAAAATACACATTGAGGTATGCAATGATTTTTACAAAGCAGTTGAAACACTAAAAACTGATGAAAAATTAGAAGAAGATTCGGGTTCTATCACGGAGCTTATTGTTCAAGAGGTTGTGGAACACGAATACAGCCATCATGGGCTTTGTCCGAGAACCAAGGAAAATTTCGAACAGATACTGGACGGTATCTTCGAAGCGATACATGGAAAAGAATATGATACTGGGCGAATAAGAGAATTATGCTTCTACATCTCAAACGCTTTCTCGGATACAATAGTAAACACGACTAATGCCCATACAGGCCGTGATAAAGAATCATACAGAAAAGGCTTTGATATGTTATACCTATTTTCCGAAAACTACCAAAGAAAGAAGGTAGGGAAGAGGCACACCAGCAAAGGATTTACATTATTTGTTGACACAAACCAGTTCCTTTGCGGCACAAGCAAAGAGCTGAATGAAAAGATGTGGAAAAAATACTTCCCAAGTTTGTTCATAGGGTTCTCAAGGTACAGGAAAAAAATAATAGACGTGTTCACAGGTGATGAAAACCTGACAAACCTCGTGCTAAAAAGGCAGTTAGATGAAGAATCAGCCACTAAGCTCGTAGACAGGCTGAAAGATACGTCCTTATGGAATCAGATGGCTTATGACTATGCAAAAATAATGCACCCGTTCTTGAATAAGCTAAACGATGGGGAAGCAAAACTTTTGGAAAACTCTTTCACCAAAGGCAGCGGAAGTCCCAGCAGTAAAAAACAGCCGAAAGAATCGCAGCAGCCTAAGCAAGGCGACAAGGACCAGAAAACTCCAGGCGATAAGAAAGATGACAAATGCTCCGGTAAAGACAAAGGGGACTTGATTGATGACCTTATCAGAAGGCTTACAAAAGACCATACTCCTTACACATCACCTTATCTTCAGGATTTTGCAAAACTTGACCAGCTTTACAGGCTTCGTGCAGGAAAACTGGCGTTGTATGCGCAGGATAAAAACATAAGCCCCCAATACGAGAAAAACCTCTCAAGGGAAGAGCTGCCGCTTGACGACTTTAAGGCAAGCGACATCGACTGGGCGTCAACAAGGGTTATAAGAAAGAAAGATGGAAGCAAGCATGTAGAGCTTTACAGGGGAAGCGTACCATTAATCCTCCCTTTTGAAGGCGATGAGAAGCCTGTAGGACTCCCGGACTTGAGCTTCATCTTCGACAGCAGCATATCCATGGGCTTCCAGCCCTACTCGGGAGATGGGAATGGAGAATACCATTTTGCAGCGCTGACATTCTACTCGATACTGAATTATCTGGAAAGCGAAGGCATCGCTCCATTGCTCAACTACCACTTGATAAACTTTTCCAACAGCACATACTCCTCAGGATGGTGCTCCTACAGCGAGATCAACAAGGTAAAGGTAACGTTATTTGATTATCAGTCAGGCGGCACAGTGCTGAATCCGAAATACCTGCATGACCTAAGGACGAGCAGGAAAGACAATGTCATCTCATTCATGCTGAGCGACACAGACTTTAACTTACAGGAGAATGAGAAAGAAATCATAAAAGCGGTGGATGAAATACTAGCATCAGGAGGCATAGGCTTTTACCTGTTCCAGATGGGACAGCCATCAACATTCTCAGAAGAGATGAAAAAAAGAAACGTGCCAGTACATTATGTGAAATCCGCTGAAGACTTCATGAACAAGGCTATAAGGTTCAGCAAAGACCTTTACGGAGAGGCGATAGCAAAATGAAACGCGCTTATGAGCTTCCATTAACAGACTGGATAAGCCTGGCGCTTAACCAAGATACTTTGGAAAGTGCATTAGGCGTTATAAAAGAAGGCAGGCCTTTGGATGAGCTGAAAGTAAAAGTTGACAACAGGAGGTATATAGAAAAAATACTGAAAGAGGAAGCGCTGAACCAGTTCTCAGACTACAGCAGGCCTATGCTGGAAATAATCTTAAACTCAATAGATGCGAAACCTAACGGTTTCCAAGGAAACTACGTTGTAGAAGTCAATGTTAAAAGAAAAAAATTCACTTCTGCGGATAGGGGCAGGGGCATGAGCCTTGATGAAATCCTAAGGCTCTTGATAATACCTTTCAACACTGAAAAGAAAGGAATAGAGGAGATAGGAAGATTCGGAGTAGGATTCTTGTCCACTTTCAACTACTGCCTGCATAATCCTAACGATGTCCATATCCTGGTTGATACTAGGACAGGAAAAGAAGGCTACCTTGTTGACTTTTACTCAACCAGCGATAGCGTCGGTGACTTGAAGATGAGGGTAAAGCCTATAAGCAAAGGCCCTTCCGGAACAAAAGTCATGATAAACAGCAAATTGCAAAAGAAAAAAATGATAGTATACTTGCGCGAGCAATTGAAAGACATACCTGCATACATAACAAAAATTTTCATAAACAATAAATTAACAAATGATGACTCAAAAGAAAGATGGTACACCTCAACAGTAGAATTAGAAGCGCTTGGGAAAACTCTCAGCCAGCAAGTTGGTTTCAAAGCGTGTAAAGATACCCGTTCTAAGATACTGTTGACGTCCCAAGGAATCCCTGTAAAACGTTTTGATGGCTATTATGATTCTACTAATGCAACCGTATCTTTTCCTCCAGCAGTGAGATTAGTTGAAGGGAGGGACGAGTTCAAAATAGACGACAACTACATGAAATGCGCCAAAGCTGCCTTCAAGGCATTGGAACTTTATCTTCATGACCAAGAAAAAGATGATGAGTTCGTACAGCGGATGATAAACTTCATACCCTCCCTGATGTCTGCCTGCAGCATAAGTGATATTCCCAACTTAAAGGAGATATGCGAAATCCTGCTGCCTAGGAAAAAGTATGCGCTGACTTACGATGACATGGAAAACTTATCACCTTTCCTAGGGGATTATATCAAGGAAAACGCTTTCAAGTCAATGCACCACGCTTATTCCCTCTGGTCAACGGCCTATAAGAACAAAAGAGACCTTTTCAATGATGTGGTGCATACTGTCTGTAATCTTCCAGTTAAGGACTTTATAGAAAAATCAAGAAATGACGCATCTTTCTATCCGAACCTGCGCATGCTCGCAGACTTGTTGGAAACAGTGGTGGTTTTTCCATCAGTCTCACTGGTCGAGGCGCCTGTAGGCGAAGCTTGCATGTGCATAGACCATAATATCCCTTATGATAATATTTACATAAACGTTAAGCATCCCGATGTTTCTGGGGATTTCAGCCCTTCCAAGGTCTACTCGGTCATATCAGACTATATAGCTCTGCCAAAGATTCAAAGGATATATGATATTAGAGATAAGCCTGAAAAGGCTGAATCAAAGATCAGGGATTTAACACAATATTTCAACAAAGGGAGAATAATCAAAGATGAACAGAAAAAGCCTGATTGAAAGGGAAGTAAGCAAGCTTAAAAGCGAAAGTAAAGGCCGGGTTTATAACACAATACTGTCAGACCTGGTGATGGTCCAGATGGCAGGCGACTTTGATGCTTTCCTGGAAAGCCTTCCATCAGAAGAAAATCCTGGAAGTGAGAAGCCTTTTGCCAGGGCTAATGAGATAATCAAAGAGACAAGGAAGAAAGTAACTACAAAAAACCTTTTCCCAAGCATCGTTGAGAAGACCATAGAGGCGCAGTTCGGTGACAAGCACGCAGCGCTAAGGGAACTGGGGCAGAACAGCAGGGACGCTTATGAATGCTTTGAAAAGGACAAGCCGATACTGTTTGACGTTTCCAAAGAAGATAACTACATGGTCTTGAAAGTAAGGGACTACGGCAGCGGCATGAGCCTGAAAGATGTGGTAAAAGACCTGCTTATCCCTTATAATTCGGGAAAAGAATTCGACTTGACAAAAATAGGGGAGCATGGGATTGGCTGGTATTCGATAGTAGACTTGGCTGAGCTTGTTAAAGTTGTAACGAAGCCAAGAGGCTCGGAAAAAGCCACGTAAGCGCTGATCTACAGGAAAGGAAAATCATGGATGGCTACTATACATCCGGGCTCAGAAAATGGCTTCAGCAAAGGGCATGATAAAAAGCATCATGGCACAGAAGTTTTGGCTTACATCCCCAGCTCAGTGACGTCTGAAGAGAACATCGAGGACTTCCTGTTCCAGTACCTTGGTATGACTGACTTGTCATACGCGCAGATATCCTTGGGCAAAGAGCTGATAAACTCTTTGCGGGGTGAATACCAGACTGCAGCGCCTGTGAAAGTTACGATAAGCGGGCAAGAAAGGCCTTTGACTATTGGCGTTTCAAAAAGAAAGCTCAAAACTTTTTCCAGTGATAAAAGGTTTAAGTACAGGGACTGGAATCTTGAAAAAATAATCTACACTCAAGAGGGGTTTTTCATAAAATATGATTCAGTGCCTTTTGAGTCTGTCACTGTGCACAGCAAGCTGATGCAGGAGCTGATGCGTGCAGGCCTAGACTTCTGGATTGACGTACCGGACAATGTGACGTTGACAAAAGGAAGGAACAACATCATCTCAAACCATGGCACAGCCGTGCTGGATGGATCGTATAAAGCCTTTGAGAGCTTGTTCTTGGACGTGATACTGAATGACCAGGAACTGCTGTATCATCCTTCAAAAGTCTTGCTGGAAAGCATATCCAATCTTTTTGACAGAAGCTACGCCGATATGGTAGGGTCGTCCACGAAGAGCCAATACAGCCTTGGAAGGAGGCTTGCATCCACAGGCGCGGCGATAGGCAGCAAAACAGCAGACCTTGGTATGCTGGTAGCAAGTTATGTAGGAAGGGGTATTGAAAGTTGTATTAAATATCCTTTCACTTCTATGCCAGGCCATATCAAAACAGCTGCCGCCTGTATCAAAGATAAAATTCCTGAAGCCGGAAAAGGGCTTTTACATTTAACTTCAAAATGGGGGCCAGCCATTGGCTTAACGCTTGGTGCTGTTTATGGAGGCATAAAACTATACCGAGCCTACGGCTCAACACCTTTCATTTACATGGCAGCAGGAGGGTCAGCAATCGGTGCGTACTACCTTGTAAAGTCACGGAAAAGGATAGTGGAAGGGCTCAAAGGTTTCTTTGGGGGCGTGGATGATTTCTTCGACAGCGGCAGTGATGGCGTGAACTACAAGTCAATCTTCAGTAAGACTGGAATCTTCATGCAAGACACGTGGATGAAGCTGCTAAACAAATGCGGGCTGTACGTCGATATGGAGGAAAAAAGGAAGCAGAAGGAAGAGGAACAAAAGAAGAGGATAGCTAGCAAATACCTGTCAAGGATGCATGTAGACGAGTTCTTCAGGAAGATTATGAACAAGGAGATCATACCAGCAACATGTTATTACTCTAAATATGGCAGCCAGAAGGATGCCAAAAAAAGCTCGCCTACTTTTGCTGAATCTTTCAAAAACTTATTTCTAGGGGATTATGATAATGTTCAGTATCAAGAAGAGGAGAAGTGGGATTTAGTGATTCAAAAGAAAAACGTCCAGCTCTCTATCGACACGCTTATAGAGCTCTACCTTAAGAAGAAACTGAGGTATGCGAAGGATTCGCAGCTTAGGGGTTTTTTCAGCGACGGAGAGTATTCTGTTGATTATAATAACCCGCTGGTTCGCACTGTAGTGGACAAGCTTGAGTTTCTTACACAGCAGATAGGGGCGAAGTATGATGTAAAAATCCTGGAAGACCGCCTGGACAACTTGTGGCATTTTACCAAAGAGGCATGCGCCGCAGCATACTTATTATCGCCTATAGGGCTGGCGCATCTGGTGGCAAGTGCGATGTTCAAGAGCGTGGAAAACCCTTTCAAAGACAGGCAGTTCTATAACCTGATGGGTGATAAAATAAGTTCAGTATCAAAATGGTGCAGAGAAAACAGGGATATGCTACCGCAGATAGGTAATGCGGCAAAATTGGCTGTAACACTGCCATTCATAATACCATATGCTATGGCCAAAGGAAGCTACAGGCATATACTTGTCCCTTCTGCGAAGGCCTTGAACCCTGTTAGATACCCGCAATACATTAGCGACCTGGCAGGTGTGATAAAAGAGGAGTTTAAGGAAAGAAAATTGAAAAAAGAAAAACTGAAAGAATACAGGCAAGCCGAAGAAAAGGCAGGGCTGTTGGATCGTGTCAAAGAATCATGCTTGAACTTTTACCAGAGCTCGATAATAAACGAACTGTTCGGCTACGGGGTGGTAAGCGGCGACTCATTCCACGGCCTGAGGAAAGGTAAGCTGGAGTACATGACCAAGGTTACAGGCGCAGGTAAGGTGTACGTGAATTTTGTGCATGCGATTGAAGGTATAGACAGGATGATAAGCAAGGCATTGAAAGAAAGCCCTTACTACAGCATCAAACTAGACTACTCACCGGCTAAAAAGGAAGAAGTGGATGCAGGCTTCAGAACCAAAGGGCAAGGGGCATTGAGCATAGACTTGGGGAGCCTTACGATTTTGTCGATTATAAAGGATTACGCTCATTCTGGGCGTTATGGAAAACTGGTAAAAACATTGGCAAGGGATGAAGCGCTAAGCCAGCTAGGATACACGGTTTTAGACTCTTTAATCCACCAAAGGGCACATAAGGAATTGAATGATTATAAACACGAACTTTACCACCACAGGGACAGCATACACCCTGCAGGATTCTTCGAGAAAAAAGCAGAAATCAGGAAGAAGGTTGTAAGCTATCTGGAAAAGCAGAACATAAACTTAGTTGATTACCTGGGCAAAATCTTCCCGGAAGAGGATGAAAAAAACAGGTTCTATTACATACTGCCTGAAAGGCTGTCTCACCTTGCCCACATGACAAGGAGAAGGTTGATAGACGAAGCAGTAGTTTACGAGAAGCTGAAAGAAAAAGATTCGGAAGAGGTTTGAGCGCTTTCAACATTTTTTTGATTTTCTGTATTTGATTTAATGTGCAGGTAGGGTATTTAAGAAATGGTGGGCCTGGCCAGATTCGAACTGGCGACCTCCACCTGTCTTAGACCCTTGTAAGGGTGATGTCATAGCCGCTAGACCACAGGCCCGTAATAAAATTTTAAGAGTTTAACTTTTTAAAAAGGTTTCTATCTCTTAATATTTTAAAAAAGAGAATTAGAACAAAAATATTGGTATATTACTTAGTATAAACTAAGTATTACCATGGAATCCGTATGTCTGAAAATGGAACAAAAACTTCTTTATGAAATAGACAGTAAACTAAAAAACCACGGGTACGCCACACGCACAGAATTTATCAGGGATGCGATAAGAAGCAAGCTAAGCGAGCTTGAGAAAGAGCAGGTTATAAAAAAATTAGCCAAATTCAAAGGAAGCCTTAAAGGAAAAGGCAGATGAGCGACGAAGAAGCAGGGAATTAGCATCTTTAAAAATTGCGAAAAAATTCGGGATTAAGTTAGATTAAATCTTCTGCCTTTTTTCTTTCTTTGGTAAGGTTTATCACAACACTAGACTTTAACATTAGAAGACTTGCAGCACTAAAATCCTGAAAATAATTATTTTTTGAATATCAAGATTTCTTCGACCATTTCTATAAATTTTTCTGCTTTTCTTTTTATCACTTCAAAATCGTTTTTGCTGAAGAACGCCGCTCTGTATTCTGCTTTTGCTTTATCATTGATAGCATCTTGGATTATCTGTTTATAAGCGGCGTATTTCGCTTTAACAAAGTTTTTCTTTATTAAATCTTCGAATAATCTTCTTGCATCATCATGGCGTCTAGCAGTATTACCAGTAAATTTGAATGTTAGTGCATCATTAGCTTTTATGATTGCATGAATAGCCATCGCAACAGCAACTACATATTTATATTTCTCTTCGGAATTATAATTCGCTATGTATTTTGCTCCTTCTAGCCATAACTTTGCCTGTTCAAAATGGCTTTTTTCCATAGAGTATCTCCATGTCAGATTTTATAGATTTGATAAATTGGCTGTTTTTTTCTTTTTTTATTTCGCTTAAATCCATGATTGTAACAGATATTGTCTTGTTTAACTTTGATGACAGTCCTGCTGATACGTCAAAAATTTCTTTTTCTAAGGATTTATCATGTTTGCCCAAAATAATTAATATGTCTATATCACTTTCAGGCTTTAAATCCCCCTTTACACTAGAGCCATACAGGACAGCAGAAAGTATCTGTTTCGATTTGATCTTGTTGACGAAATTGTTTGCAATGCTTTTTGCTGTTGTTTTCTCGATGTTTACCATCCTTTTGAGTTCTTTTGCCATGGGGGAGTCGCTAACTAGTTCGTATATTACGTCCTTCCTGTTTATTTTGACGCTTTTTAAAATTCCAAATTCTCTTAGGCCAGCTAGCGTTCTGAAAACTGTCGCATGAGATATTCTTGTTAATTCTTCCAAAGTGGAACAACTCCATTGTCTTTTAGGGTATTCAAATATCGTTTTAACTACTTTTTTCCTGTTTGCTGAGCTTAATACAAATGACATGATATCAGTTCTCATTGTGGACTAATTAGTTCATTAAACGAACTGATATTTAAATCTTTCGCTATCGGTTCGTTTTTATTATTCGCTCTAATCTTTATATGCCTTTCCCATAAAAAAAGAAAGAATTTCCGGATAATCTAAATTGTTATTTCCTGCTTCTTCCTTATCTTGTAGATGCTTTCTATAAAGTCAGTTCCGGCATAGCCTGCCAGCAAGCTTAACGCATTGTCAGTAGATACGACTAGTCCAGCGAAGAGCCCTATGACTCCGGAGGCTATTATCGTGAACAGCAACGCTCCTAGCTTGAACTTTCCCTGCTTAGGCAGCGTCTTATATTTTAACAGCCCTACGCAAGCCCGAGTCACCCCGCCTACAGTTCCGAAAACCATAGTTAGTAATAGTTCGTTCATTTTGTTTAATGTTTTTACGGCTTTTATATTTATAAACTTTTACAATTTAAAATCTTATTCCATAATCAGGACATAAGGGCGTGTTTTCCATCCCAAAATCGGGGCCTGCTTCGCTTTTTGTTCCGGAAATCCTTGGAGTAACTCTTACGAGCCCTGAGGAAGTGGATAACATTACATTAAAAACTGGCATGAACCACAAGAACCAAGGTCTCTGAACATAATGTAAGTTTACTTTAAATTCCATTAAATAAAAACCAAACATTTATAAAACAGGTTTCATAGTTTTTAAGCGTTAAAAAACTCATTTTCAAAGGTGTAAAAATGGCCAAGAAAAAACAAGAAGAGAATAAAAAAGAAGTGGAAGAGGCTCAAGAAGAACAAAAGCAAGATGAGCCTGAGATTCCGCAATTGCCTCCTGAAGTGAAGGAGAAGCTGGAGAAGATTAAGGAGAAGATAGAGAAGTTCAAGACGGAAGTTCTTA
>JAUYDG010000040.1 GCA_030691925.1 Nanobdellota archaeon | reverse complement strand
GTTAAACATTGACCGTACTTGCCTTTCTTGCGGTCAAGCTCTATGCCTTGCTCAGCATCATAATCAACAGGTATGAAACTTTGGTTGAAATCTTGTGGAATATTTTCCAACTTATCAGACCTGAGAATCAGCTTAAATTTGGTGCTATGCGCTTTGTATGCAATGCCTGTAACAGAATCAAGATAAGTCTTGAACAATTCCGCATCATTGCCATTAGCTTCGTAATCAGCAATCCTAGCCTCGATATTCTCAGAGAAAGTAAATGGTGTTTGTCTTTGCTCTTTCAGCTTTACAATGCCTTCAACATAAGTATTATCATGAATCACTTTGAACTTGTTATATTTTAAATGAGTTTCTGGTAGTTTTATTTCTTCTTTCAGCAATCCTTCTATTTTACCTTCTAAATCTTTTTCCGGTACAAAGATTTTTGGTATTTTCATTTCTAAACTTTGCCCATATTCTTCAAATAATCCTTCAGCATAGGCTTCAACTTCTCCTTAATGGCATCATCAATACTTAAACTATCAACCTCAGCATCCCAATCAACATCAGGCATCTTAGTCAAAGTGCTAGAGAAACTCCTGCCAGCCTTCTTAATCTCGCTCTCAATCTTCTTGGCAGCCTCGCTGTTAAACTTCTTGGTAGCAGGAAACTTGGTAACAGCATTAGCGCCAGCCCTCAAGATAAGCTGAACATCATCCTTAGTATCACAACCATCTTCACACATAACCCTCTTGTAAGTCGTGCCAGCAATTATCTGCAGCTTAGGAAAACTTATCCTAGTATTAGCAATCCACCAGGCATAATCCTTAGAATTCGGACCGTGAGTGTAAGGGCTGCCTTTAACAGGCTTCAAGGCGTAAAAAGTGATTCTGTCAAGCTTATGCTTCTCAATAAAATTAGCTAAAAGCCCAAAGTCTTCCTTCCTCTCACCTAATCCAATAACAACAGTCATGCTCTTCTTAAGGTCATCAGCATAGGAAAACATCTCCTCATAAGGCTTGATAGGCTTGTCAGGGCAAACAGCATCATGCAGTTCAGGATTAACAGCCTCGATAGAGCCAACAACTCCCTTGATGTAAGGCTTGAAAGCGTCAAGCTCTTCCCTCTTCAAAGCGCCAAGATTAAGCCAGACCTTATCACCATAAACCTCAGAGACAAGCCTTGAAATACCCACCAACTCATGCAAAGGGTAAATGTTATAGCCGCCAGTCAAGAACTCTACCCTCCAGCCAAGCTTCTTAGCCAACAAGGCCTCAGCAAGGATAGAAGCGATGCTCCTTCGGGCATGCTCAGCATGCTTCACCCTGTCCTTCTGGGCTGCCCTGAAGCAGAACTTGCAAGTGCCGACATCACAATACCAGCTGATAAAGATACACCTTCCAAACCATACTTCGGGCTTGAAGTTATCCAAAAATACTTTATTGGACTCTTCCAAAAGAGCATTAAAATCTTCCATAAAAAACCAAACTTATTCAGACGCTTTTAAACCTTTGGATTAACAAGCTATATAAGTAAAGAGCGCCTTAGAAAAAATTGCTATGGAAGAAATAACCAACCTAACAAAACAGCTCATAAGATTCCAGACAACAAAAGACAACACAAAAGAGCTGAAAAGATGTATAAACTTCGTAGCCAAACAACTGCCCAAACATCTTTATGTAACAAAAGGAGTAAACAAAGACAAGCCATACCTGATAATAAGCGTAAAAAGAACAAAAAAACCAAAACTAATCCTTACAGGCCATCTAGACGTGATAGAAGCGGAGCAGGAACAGTTCAGACCAAAAATAAAAAACGGGAGAATATACGGCAGAGGCTCAGCAGACATGAAGGCAGGTGCAGCAATAGCCGTGCAATTAATGAAAGAGGAAAAAGAAAAAGAAATAGCACTAATGCTTACAACAGACGAGGAAATAGGCGGGGCAGACGGAATAGGGTACCTGTCAAGGCAAGGATGGAAGCCAAAAATAGCGCTGTCAGTAGAGCCGTCAGAGCAGAAAATCAACACCAAAGAAAAAGGGGTCATGTGGCTTAAAATAATTGCCTCAGGAAAAGCGGCGCACGGCTCAACGCCATGGAAAGGGGAAAACGCGATAGAAAAGCTCATTCAAAAATACCTGCAGATAAAAAAAATATTCCCCAAGATAGGAAAAGACAAATGGAAGATAACTATGAACCTTGGAATGATTAAAGGAGGGCATGCACCCAACAAAGTTCCAGACAAGGCAGAGATGTGGCTTGACATAAGATACACAGAAAAAGACAACATAAGCAGGCTGCTTAAAAAATTAAGAAAGATAAAAGGCATGCAGGTAAAGCTGCTGCAAAAACAGCCGATGCTGGACACAGACGAAAACAACCATTATATTAAACAGCTTAAAAAAATAGCAAAAACAAGCTTCAAAAAAGAGCTAGGAGCATCAGACGTGAGATTCTTCGCAAAAAGAGGGGTGCCAGCGGCAGACTTCGGCCCGATAGGAGCAAACTACCACGGCAATAATGAGTGGGTAAGCATAAGAAGCATGGAAGAGGTCTACAAAACTTTGAAAGAGTTTATAGGCACGTTATGATAACAAATCAAAGAATAGAAGTATTGAGAATAATTTCTAAAAAATTAGAAGGAAAAAATATTAATTGGTGTTTGATAGGAAGTACAAACTTAGCATTACAGGGGATAGAAATAGAACCGAATGATATAGATATAATGGCAGATAAACAAGGAGCATATGAAATAGGAGAATTATTAGGAGAATATGAAACAAGACCCGTCCAGTACAAAGAAGCAGGAACCTTTGCAGGGTATAAAGGAAAATTCAAAATAAATAATATTGAAATAGAAGTTATAGGGGAACTAAAAATAAAGAATGTATACAGACCTATCGGGGGGCACATAGTGATGGTAAAAATTGATTCTTTAGCGATCCCTTGCATGGATTTAAAATCAGAATACGAAGCCTATCAAAAGTTGGGGAGAAAAGAAAAAGCAGAGTTAATAAGGCAAAAACTGAAAACTATTCCTTAAAACCGTAAGATTTCTAAAAAATCCGAGCGAAAATTAATATACTAGTTCATAATACTTCTCGATAAAAAAAAGCGAGGTGTAAAAAAAATGAGGTATAAGAAATTAATTGCTACAACAGCAATAGCCGGAAGCTTCTTGCTAGGCATAACATTATCCGAACCGATAAAAGACCTAAGGGCGAACTTCCACTACGAACCAGCAAAAGGATTCTACGAAAAGCCGTACAGCCTGAAAATAGAAACAAGAAAAAACATGGAAGGAAAAATAGAAGCATACCTTTACGACAAAGAAACAAAAAACTACCAGAAAATAGGGCCGAACATGTATGTAGGAGACTACAAGCACAGGATAAAATCAGTAACGAACATACCAAAAGAGCTGGCAGAAAAACACAAACTACTTAAGATAATACTTGACATCTACAGCCTTGTTTCTGATAACGACTAAGCAGCCGATAACAGCAGACCACAAACCCTCATAACGTATAGTCTCCCACTTGACCAAGGTCCAGTTCACAGTAGAACACATCCATTCAGGGCTGAGGGCAATGAGAATGCCCATCACTACAACCCCCAAGAAGGCCATGATTTCGGGCACGTAAGCGATAGCGATAGCAAAACCGAAATCGCCAGCAAAAGACACGGGCTGCACAGCATTAATAGCAGCACAAACCATGATGCCGGGAGTAGCGAAAACCCTGAGCAAAGGATGCACCTTATCATCAGTCCAAAGCACAAAAGCCCAAGCCAGAGCAGCAATAGGAATCCCAGCAATGCCGGCGCCTACAGCAAAAAAAGTGCCAACATAAGGGATAAGATTCAAGCCATCAACAAGAAGGCTGAACGTGGCAGGAACACCGATTATGATAAGGTTCTTCAACAGCCGGTTCTTGGTAAACATAGCGAGTATGGTAAAAAACAACACCCACTTCAAAGTGGAAAGCAAGGCAGGAAGCTCAGAATCCAGATAACCGCCATTCCAAATGAGGGTAACATCACCAAATAATACGCGAACGATCTCAAAAAGCAGCCTAATCAGAGCTTCTAAACAGATGTTCAAAGCCATTTTTTATTGTTGGGAATACCTCATCAGCTTGTTGGGGGGATAAAACTAGAGTGTTCTTTTGGGTTTTAAACTTTTCGGAAAGATTTTTGTTTTCTTGGCATAACATGCTTGGTCTATACGAAACGAAAACTATAAGCCCAAAGATTAATCGAGTGTCTTAATCCCAAAGAGACAACTGGAAGGCTTTACAGGCTTACTAAAAAGGGATCAACTATTCTTAAGAAGCTTTCGTGAAGAATGTTTCCTCAACCGTTTTTCCTCTTCGAGAGCTCCTATCCCAACATCGAGGCCTGTTTTCGTTTTCATAATCGGGGCTTTTTTGTTGCATTTCCG
>JAUYDG010000119.1 GCA_030691925.1 Nanobdellota archaeon | reverse complement strand
TTTTTCTTTTAGTATGTCGTATATCTTTCTCGGTTTTTCCCCCAGGTGCTTGTACAGCATTTGCAGCTTCGGCTCTTGCCCTTTTGCGTAGTATACGGGGCTGCTGCCTATTTTGGCTTTTGATAGCTTCACTTGGCCTTGTGCTGACAGGTCTGATAGTATTGCTGATGTGAATAGAACATTCGAGATTACTTTTTGTGATATCTGCGCTGGTAGTATAGGCCCTTCTTTCCTTACTATCTCTAGTATCTGGTTTTTTAGCGCATGGATGTCTATATTTCCCATCGCTTATTTTGTAAGGCTGTGAGTTTAAAAGTTTTTATGTGTTAAAATGTTACTTCAAGGCCTTATCCATCTTATCTCGTAGAATATGCATTCGTTTTCTTCATCGACTATCGCTAGAAGCAGCCTCTTTTTTGTGCTGTGCGCTACCCTGTTTTTTGCCGCAAACTCGTGCATGGTCATGTTTTCTGTTTCGTGTACAGGGTATACTATCCATTTTGCGTGGTCTTCGCCTGGCTTTACTCCCCTGTCGTACACCCTGAAGTCTGCC
Organism: Nanobdellota archaeon; assembly: GCA_030691925.1. Lineage (GTDB taxonomy): Archaea > Nanobdellota > Nanobdellia > SCGC-AAA011-G17 > VGLX01 > VGLX01. The sequence continues at coordinate 3,598 of JAUYDG010000119.1, read as the reverse complement.
CCGAATTTTAAGGCGGTTTTTACTATGTAGCCTCTTTGCCTCATGTCCCTGAACACGCAGTATCTTATCCAGAACTTAGGCTCGAATTCCCTTGCTCTTTTTATGAACTCTTCCGGTTTGAGCTTTTTCCTTCCTTCTTTTATCTCTAGCTTGCCTTTTTCTAAAAGGTATAGCGCTTCTACCAGCGAGTACTGTATTTTGCCTTCTTTCAGCTCTCCGAACCTGCTTTGGTCGTACAGCTCTTTGGCTGTTCCTTCTGCTTCTACCAGTACTCTTTCCCTGTCGAATACTGCTTTGGTCTTTTCTGTTTTTTCGCCTGCCATTTTCAAATGGAGTGGGGCAAAACTATTTAAAAGCCTTTTGGCTTAAGCTTGTTTTATGATAAAAGTGACTTTTTTGGGCACTGGAAGCATGGTTCCTACCAAGGAGAGGAATCACGTTGCTGTTTTGGTCAGCTATAAGGATGAGTCTGTTCTTGTTGATTGCGGCGAGGGGACCCAGAGGCAGCTCAGGTTTGCTGGTATAAGTCCTACTAAGGTTACTAAGATTCTTATCAGCCATTGGCATGGTGACCATGTTCTCGGCCTGCCTGGCCTGATGTACAGCCTTGCTGCCTGTGAGTATAGCAAGACCTTGGAGATTTACGGGCCTAAGGGCACTAAGGAATTCATGTTTCATTTGCTGAAAGGATTCGCTTACAAGGACCAGATAGACTTTAAGATTTATGAGATAGGCGACGGCGTTTTCTTCGAGAATAAGGACTTTTTGCTGGAAGCTAAGAGCCTGGTGCATACTGCCCCTTGTTTGGGGTATGCCTTTATCGAGAAGGACAGGAGGAACATTGATGTGGAGTATTTGAAGAAGAATTACAACCTTTCCAGGCATCCTATACTCAAGGATTTGCAGGCGGGCAAAGACATAGTCTGGAAGGGCAAGAAGGTCAAGGCTAGCTTGGCTACTAAGGTGACTAAGGGCAAGAGGCTTGTTTTCGTCTCTGATACTTCTTATTGCAGATCTGCCGTGGAACTTGCTAAAGATGCGGATTTGCTTATTTGCGAGTCTACTTACCTCGGTGATTTGGAGGAGAAGGCGAAGGATTACTTGCATTTGACTGCCAAGCAGGCTGCTGAGCTTGCCCAAGAGGCAAAAGTTTGTAAGCTTGTCCTTACTCATTTCAGCCAGAGGTATAAAGAGATCAAGGATATCGAGAAAGAGGCCAAGTCTGTTTTTAAGAATTCTATTTGTGCTGAGGATTTTCTGGTTTTAGATTTGTGATTTGTAGCTTCTGAACCTGAACATGTCAGACCATACGTTTATCAGAAGGTTTATTATGCTTCTTAAGGAATAACCTATGATTACTGCTGCTGTTATCACTATCCCTTTTTGTTCTGCAAAGCCCATGTAGGCTGCCAGCGGCGCTGTTACCAGCGAAACCATAGTGACTATCATCCACGTTAGGAATACATGTTTTTTATTTTTCAAAAAGTAGTAGTATGATTCTTTTACTGCAGTGATAGCATGTTTGTTTTCCAGGAACATTACTTGGTATCTGAAGAACAGTATGAGCTGCAGGGCTACTAATAGGGTAGGGAATAAGAAGCCGACAGTAATCCATACGTAAACTTTGGGCATCAGCGTTGAGAGTATCAGGAAAGTCCCTATGCTGAATAAAAAGAACACTGTGCCTATTACAAACATTATCATTTTCATCGATACTACCTGCCATACGTACCTTCCGCTGCTTATCATACTTCTGAATGTAGGCTTTTGGTTGTTCCGCAAGGAATTCATCATTCCAAGCTTCATAGCTGTGAGTCCTGCGCCTATCAGGAATGATGTTAATATGAACATAAGCAGGGTTATTGCTATTCTGAGAAGGTTTTCCCTTAGGAACAGCTTTATTGCCGGGGCCATCGTCTCTACTTCTTTTGTCAGCGTCCAAGGGTCTGATACTATGCTTAGGAATCCTGAGTATTTCAAGAATAATAATCCGAAAATAAAGTTTAGTATCAGCATTGCAAGGTCGGGCAGAAAAAGTATAAGGTTATTCTTTAGGTCCTTGCAGCTTTTTATGAATTCCTCTTTGTACATTATAAGAATAAAAGAGAATTAAAAATATTTAAGCTTTATTCTTTTTTAGTCTTTATTTTGTCTTTCAGTTTTAGTTTTTTCAGCAGCTCTTTATACCTGTTTCTTATCGTTACTTCAGTTACCCCTGCGATGTCTGCTACTTCCCGTTGCGTCCTTTTTTCGTTGTTTATCAACGCTGCCACGTACAGGCTTGCTGCTGCTATCCCTGTTGGCCCTCTTCCTGATGTTAGCTCTGATTTTTGGGCCATTTCCAGTATTTCTACTGCCTTGCTTTGTGTTTCTGCGCTCAGCCTTAATGCTGATGCGAATCTTGGCAGGTAATCGACAGGGTTGCTTGGCAGTATCCTTATGCCTAACTCCCTTGTCACGAACCTGTATGTTCTTCCTATTTCTTTTTTGTCTATGCCTGATGCTTCTGCCAGCTCGTCTAGTGTTCTTGGCACTTCGTGCCTTCTGCATGCGGCGTATAGCGCTCCTGCCACTACTGATTCCATCGATCTTCCTCTCACCAAGCCTCTTTGCACTGCTAGCGTGTATATCCTTGCGGATTCTTCTTCTACTGATTTTGGTAGTTTTAGGAATGAGCTTACCCTTTTGAGTTCTGCCAGTGCGAGTTTCAGGTTTCTTTCTATGGCTGTTGATATCCTGTACTGCCATTTCCTTAGCCTGAAGAATTTGTTCCTTTCTTTTCCTGAGAGCTTGTAAACATCGCCTTTTTGCCCTATGTCCGTGCCTAGTCCTTTGTCAAACTTGGTATACGTCATGGGTGCTCCGGTTCTTCTTCTTTTGTCTGCCTGGTCGTGGTCGAATTCTCTCCATTCTTGTCCGAAGTCTATCATCTTATCTTCTACTACGTAGCCGCAGTCTTTGCAGATGATTTCTCCTCTTTCTTTGTCTGGTACGAGATTAGAACTGCCGCATTCCGGGCATTTTTTTGTGGGGGTCGGCATTTTTTTCAGCTCCTTTAGGAAGTTTTAAACAAACCCGATTCTAAGGGGAAATATTTATAAATGAATAAAAACGGTAGTATATAAATCTTTCTATTTTAAAAGACGGTATTGCCTTAAAGCGTGGATTCAGGGCTTATTCTATAAGAACGGCGTTTATGCTTCCTTCTTGCCCAGGCCTGTTGGTTACTTTTGCCTTCCCTTTGTCTGTTTTCAATATGGTCCCTTTTGTTATTATGTTTCTCCTTATGAAGTGCCTGTTGGCAGGGTTGTCCACTATTGTTTCTATCTTTAATTGCTCATATTTCTTTTCTTTCGGATTGTAGACGTTTGCTGTTTCCCCAGAAAGTAGCGCTCTTTTTATGTTATTTCCTAGTTTTCTCCTTACCTTGACGATCTTTTTGCCCAGTTTTGTGTGGCTTGGGAGGCTTCCTAGTTCGTGGACTCTTTTCTTTCTCGACGCTCTGTACCTTCCTCCGCTTGTTTTTCGTTTCGGGCGGTTTTGTGTGATTGCCATGTGCTAGTTTTAGAAATGGTGGCTTTAAATACCTTTTGGTTAT
>JAUYDG010000073.1 GCA_030691925.1 Nanobdellota archaeon | reverse complement strand
GGCTGGAGGCGATCAAGGTACGATCTATTCCAAAAAAAAGCCAGAAGGTAACGTGTCAAGAACAGAAGACGCTTTAAACCTGCCAAGTTCCAAACTTGATGAAATAATAGAATATGCCGAGACAAAAATTTTTGAAACGGGTGAAAAGATCAGCGTTATCGTCGAACTATGCTTAGATGAGGTAACTAACATTTTTTATGATGCAGCAAAAGAAGAAGTGGTCGTGCATGCAGATAAAGACTATAACATCCCATTAAAGCTTAAAAAAGTTGACACAAAAACGCTAGAATGGTCTTATAACAATGGGATTATAGAGATAATTTTTACAAAACAATGAATAATCTGGGGGAAGGAAAAAATGAGAAGATTATCTTGCGTATATGATATACACCTTAGTACAGACCTTGAAAGCAAAATCTTGGGCGTATCAGCAGACGACATAAAAAGCATCGAGAAGAAGGCTTATGGAAGTGAGGGCATTAAGAAGATTGAAAAAGCAGTAAACGATTTTTATGATTCATTAGAAAAGAGGTTTGAAAAAGAAAAAGTTGATAAGATCTACCAGGATGGCGGAGCTATCGACTGGGCAACCGTTGCAAAAACAAAACCAGATATTTATAACCAATTCTTAAATGATTTGGAAGAGAAAGCATCAGCTGGAAGCAGAAACTTTAAACTAGTATTAGACTTAGCAAAGAAAGGGGCGGAAATAAAACAAACAGAGGACCCAAAACTGGCATTGGAAGAAGCAACTTTCCTTCAAAATTATATCAAACTCGTTAAGATCAAAGAGGAGTTAAACAAAGGGAAGGAATACAGCTCAAAAGAAGAGGAAGAGATAAAAGAACTAGCAGCCAAAGTTGCAAAGCAACAATCAGAACAAGCTGAAAGGGGAAGAAAAAGAGACACGGCAATCGCAGACAACATAAATAAATCATTAAAAGAAGGGGAGACTGGTTTGCTTATCATAGGAGCGATGCACAATGTCAAACCATACTTGGCAAAAGATATAAGCCTTGAGGAGCTTATGCCAAAAGGAATGAAAAGAGCTTAAGAAGAAACTTAAAAATTCGGTTCTAAATTCTTAGTAAAAAAAAAGAAGTGTAATTTCATAGATTTTTTTGCATCTTTCAAGGTTTTCTATTTATTTTGCTGAATCTTATTTCAATGTGCCCTAATAAACTTTTTGTACCATTCAACTATTATTTCTTTCTTAACAGGCCAAACAGCAACAAAGAAGCTAAGAGAGAGATGATTGCTGCGAACAGAAATGCCGTACCACTACCCGTATAGTTCCATAAGCTGCCAAATATCAGGCTAGCTGGGAATGCTGCAAGCCCTATGCAGGTATGTTAGAAACTTTTAATACGTTTGTAGGCTATTTACCTTTTTTAGGAGAACCCTGCTTCTGTGAGCAGGTCCTTATAGCTTTCTTCCAGCCATTTCTGGATTTCTTCCCTGCTTTTTGAGGTCTCTTCTTTGTTGTCGTATTTAAGGATTGATTCTAAGGCTGACTTTTTAGATTCTATGCTTATGCTGTTGAAGTATTCTTGGAAAATTTTAAGGTCCCCTTTTTCGTAGAGGTAAACAGGCATTCCACCTTTTTCATTTTGTGCTTCTTCGATGATTTGTTTGATGTTATGGACATCAATTTTGCTGAGTCCGATAAACGAGTCTATCCGGTAGCCATTGCTTGCTAAGACGTATACAGCCCCTACAGCTCCATTGAGCCTGCTTATACTTGTAAGATACTCCAACTGGGTTGGTGCTGATGTGTCATAGCTTTTGATGCCTTTGTAGCCTAAATTTTTTATAGCTTTGAATACCACTTCATATTTTTGGTATAAGCCGCCTTCTGAAAATGTCTTAAATAGTCTTATATCACCGTTTGAAACGTATACGTGGGTGAGAAAGTCACCGGTCCAAGTGGATAGCTCGTCATATCCTGTTTCACCGAGGACCCTTATTACCTCTTCTATGTTATCAATCTTGCAAAGTTGCACTATCCCGGCAACGTTCTCCTTGCTGTAGCTTCCTCCCCATTTATTTCCTTTTTTGTTGATGTACTTGTCGAGCGTTTCCCAGACTTGTAAGAATTTATATGCCCCAACCGTGCTTATTTCTCCTATTGTCTCATCATACTCTCTACTATCATTTTCTTTATAACCGCTTTTTTTCAGCTTTTTTTTGAGAGTTTCCCACGTGTCTGGAGTATTTTTCTTTTTATCAGAATCTTCTATTATTTTCGTGACTATATCCTTAAGTGACATTGTTTTTATCCCCTTAGAAACCGCTGTTTTGGCAGGTTTATATACCTTGCTGTTTCCTGGGCCGGTTTTTCACTCGTACCTTAAGGCGTCGACAGGTTTTAGCTTTGAAGCCCTCACGGCTGGGAGTGTTCCTGAGATTACCCCTACGAAGAAAGAAAAAGCCAATGCGAAGGCTAAAAGCTGGATGTTTATTTTTATTAGTAATAATGAGAAGCCGAGCTGTGCTGCCACTTGGCCGAATGAGAATGCTATTCCTGTTCCTAAGCCTACGCCTATCAGGCCACCGCCTAGTCCTATAAGCCCTGATTCTAGTAAGAACATTGTGAGTATGTTAGAATTTGTTGCGCCGACTGCTTTCATGACACCTATTTCTCTCGTTCTTTCCAAGACGCTGGTGTACATGGAGTTCATTATTCCAATACCGCCTACTAATAGGCTTATTGCTGCTATGCCTGCAAGTACTATTTCAACTATGCCTAGTATCGTGCTCATCTGTTCTAAGATTTGCTGTGGTGTGAACACTTGGAAGTTTTCATTGTCTCTCACTCGTTTAAGTCTTCGTTCAATAACTTCAGCCATAGTATTCATGTCTTCTCCTGGTAAGGTGTGTACTGTTATGGCGCTTATTTCGTCTGGTTTGTCAAATATGTCTCTAGCATCGTCAAGAGAGAGGAATACTCCATCATCTATTACTGGCAGTCCTGCTTTTTTAATGATGCCTACGACTTTGAGCGTTTTACCTTCAACTTCTAGGTTGTTTCTCAGTCTTACTTCTTTTTTGAAGGTGTCTTCAGCAACGTTCGCTCCTATCATTACTGATCCTTGTTCGCCTTTGTTGAACGGCCTTCCTTGCGCGAATTCTAAGTCTACATCTATGAATGCTTTTGCTGTAAGTTCAGTGGGGTATGCCATGGTGTTTATCCTTTGTTCTTCATTTCCGAATTCTACAGTGGCCCTTTGGCCTAGCACTCCCAAGACGTAGTCTACTCCTTTTATTTTCTCAACAGTTTCTACATCTTTTTTTGTTAGTATTGTTGATGATGAGCTTCCTGGTGGTCCTCTCATGCCTTTTGGGGCGACTCTTATATCACTAATGCCTAGTTTAGAAAATTGTTCAGTTATCGCGTTTTCCAGCCCTTGTGATATTGATATCAATGCTACTATCGCTGCTATTCCTATGACTATCCCTATTATCGTAAGCCATGATCTTATCTTGGTGTGTTTTACGCTGAAGAAGCTTATCCTGAAGAAATCTGTTATCATTATCTTAAAGCCTCCGCTGGCCTTAGCTTGGCTGCTTGCCTTGCTGGTAAGACCCCTGCTGTCATGCCTAGTATTAGCGCGA
>JAUYDG010000048.1 GCA_030691925.1 Nanobdellota archaeon | reverse complement strand
GGGTACTGTGAAGATTGCACACCAGACGGGCTCTCACCAGGGCAGGAAAAATGCGCGGCATATTATGACTGCACTCCTGAGTGGTGGGTCAAAGAAGGGAAACAATATTCAGATTATTGGACCATAGACCCTTCTGACTTGCTAGACTGGGGAGACTGCGGAGAAGACAAGCAAAGCGGAAGAGATACAGTATCGGATCTTACCAGGCAAAGGCTGATATGCCCGCCAGGATTAACAAAAGAACAATGCTGTGGCGATCCAGATTCGGATGGTGATTTCCAAGAGCATTGCTATTGTAAAGTGCCAGATGCTGAGACAATGGTCGAATTTAGTTGTGACAATCCGGACTTCAGGCCTACAGAAATAAAAGCATGCCTGGCAGAAGAGAAATTCCCATTCTTCACCAACATGAACATGCTGATAGCAGTGCTAGTTCTTATAGGCTTCTATATTTGGAAAAACAGAACTCAAGAAAAGACTAAAAAAAGGAAATAAAATAAGCTAAGGCTTTGAAAACCTTTGCACCGTCAAAAAAGCCGAAAGGAAGCATGTTAAATATGAACAAAAACATGTTAATCCTTTTTGTAAGATAAGCCAGGATCATTTGCTTTCTGTTAAGCTTGAAAAACCTTATATACAATCCAGAGCCCAGCCATAAAAAAAGATTGATCAAAGGGCCGGCTAAAGCAATCATACCTGAGATTAGGATGTTAGTGTCGTAAGGGATGTTAACATAACCTGGGACAAAAATTATGAAGGGAGCGCCAACCATCTTCAAAAAAACACCTAAGCCTAGACCCCAATAGCTTGCAAAAAACTCAGCATTAAGGCCAAAAGCCAAAGCAACAAACTTATGGCTCAGCTCGTGCAAGACGACAGCAGGAGCGGTAATAATAGCAGCATACTTCAAGGCATCCCAATCAAAGCCCTGAGCCTGAGCCCTTAGAAGGTGATAAACCCCCCTCTGGCCGAAAAGCTGCTGCGGCATAAAAGCAGAAAAGATATAACCGAGAGCAAGGGTCATTACTATAAGCCTGAAAAACTCCATAAAAGATATCAAAGCCATAAAACATTTATGAATGATACAATATAAAAAACTTTTCAAAAACTTTAAAAAACTGGGAAGCGTTGAAAATACTCGAAATGGAGCTGCCTAAAGAATACAATGCCAAGGAAACAGAAGAAAAATGGCAGAAATACTGGGAAGACCAGAAAGTATACGGGTTCGATCCTAAAAGCAAGAAACCAATATTCTCAATAGATGTGCCACCGCCTTACGCATCAGCAGGCCACCTGCACATAGGACATGTCTTGCATTACACGCAGTTCGAAATAATCGCAAGGTACAGGAGGATGAAAGGCTACAACGTCTACTTCGCACCATGCTTCGATAACAATGGCTTGCCAACTGAAAAATACGTGGAGGAAACTTTCAAGATATCAAAAAAAGACACTACAAAGGCAGAGTTCAGGAAACTATGCAGGGAAGAATCAGCAAAAGTAGAAAAAGAATATGCGGACAGGGTATTCAGAAAGATGGGGCATTCTTACGACTGGAGCCTTCTGTACACAACAATAGACCCTGAAGCGCAAAAAGTAGCACAAAAATCGTTCATAGACCTGATAAAAAAAGGAGAAGCCTACAGGAGCGAAGAGCCAACACTGTGGTGCGCTAAGCATCAGACAGCATTGGCGCAAGCTGAAATAGAAGACATGCAACGGACAACAAAGCTGAACTACGTATACTTCGACATGGAAGACGGAAACAAGATAGAAATAGCAACAACAAGGCCAGAATTCCTGCCGGCATGCGTAGGAATATTCGTACACCCAAAAGACAACAGATACAAGCAACTGATAGGCAAAAAGGCAACAGTACCGATATTCAAACAAAAAGTGCCGATAATGCAGGATGAAAAAGTAGATATGGCCTTCGGCTCAGGCATAGTGATGGTATGCACTTTTGGAGACACTACAGACATAGAATGGTGGAAAACCCATAAGCTGCCATTAAAAATAATACTGACAGAAGACGGAAAAATGAACGATGGGTGCGGTAAATACGAAGGGATGACGATAAAAGAGGCACAAGAGCAGGTAATACAAGACCTGGACAGCCAGGGATACCTAATCAAACAGGAGCCTTTACAGCAAACAGTAGGAACATGCTGGAGGTGCCACACACCAATAGAATTCATAGTCACAAAACAATGGTTCATAAAAACACTTACCCATAAAGAAAAACTCATCCACCAGGGAAGGCAGATAAACTGGTACCCTGAATTCTACAGGAAAAGATACGAAGACTGGACAAACAACCTCGCATGGGACTGGTGCATATCAAGGCAAAGATTCTACGGAGTACCGATACCGGCATGGTACTGCAAAAAATGCGGCGAAGTAGCACTACCAGAAGAAAAAAACCTACCGATAGACCCAGAGCAAGAAAAGCCAAAAAACAGATGCGGATGCGGTAGCGAAGAATTCGAACCAGACCCAGACGTCTTCGACACATGGATGACATCCAGCATGAGCCCGGAAATAGCAACAAGATGGCTGGAAAAACCAGAACAGTTCAAAAAAATGTTCCCAACCTCTCTCAGGGTACAGTCGCATGACATAATCCGGACATGGGCGTTTTACACCATACTAAAAGCGTTACTACACTTCAACAAGATACCATGGAAAGACATAGCAATAGGCACATTCGTCCTAGACCCAAAAGGAAGAGGAATGCTCATATCAATAGGAAACGCGATATTGTCCCACGAAATACTCAGCAAATACAACGTAGATGTTGTAAGGTACTGGGTGGGAACAGCAACATTCGGAGAAGACCTGCCATTCCAAGAAAAAGACCTAATAACAGGACAAAAGTTCCAGATAAAACTATGGAACGCATCAAAATTCGTGCTGACACACCTACAAGACTACAAAGGAGAAAAACCAAAACAGCTGGAAAACATGGACAAATGGCTGCTTAGCAAACTACAACAAACCATAAAAACTGCAACAGACGCCTACCAATCCTACAAAACAGGAGAAGCCAAAAGGATAATAGAACAGTTCTTCTGGCACACGTTCTGCGACAACTACCTGGAAATAATCAAAGACCGCCTATACAACGAAGAAAAAAGAGGCAAAACAGCAAGAGCATCAGCACAATACACCCTTTATACCGCGCTGCTATCGATACTGAAGATGATGGCGCCGATAATGCCGCACATAACCGAAGAAATCTACAGCCTATGCCTCGCCAAGCAAGAAAAAAAGAAAAGCATACACATAAGCGAATGGCCCGAATACGATAAAAAACTGGAAGACAAAAAAATAGAAGAAACAGGAGACAAAGCAGTAGAAATAATAAACAAGGTAAGGCAATACAAGACACAGAACCAGAAATCCATGAAAACAGAAGTAAAACTAACACTAGAAGACAAAGAACTTGAAAAAGTATTAGACGACCTCAAGGCAGTAACACACGCTGTAGAAATAAATTTCGGAAAAACCTTAGAAATATCATTCTGACACTTATCAAAAATGGAATACTTAAACAAGCTAAAAAAGTATCTAGAAGAAAACAAGGCAGAATACAAGCTGCTCAACATGGACAAAAGCGTAGCAACAAGCACAGAAGCGGCAAAACAAATGGGAGAAAGGGCAGAAGACATAGTAAAAAGCGTAGTATTCTACAAACAGGACAAAGTAATCGCAGCAATAGTAAGAAAATCGGACAGGGTGGACAAATCCAAGATAGCAAAAGCGCTAAACCTGACAGGAATAAGCCTCTGCAGCCCGGAAGAAACGCTGGAAAAAACAGGATACCCAGCAGGAGGAGTCCCACCTTTAGGATTCAAAGCAACATTCTTGATGGATGAGAAAGCAGCAGAAAAAGAAGAAGTCATAGCCGGCGGGGGAAACGACCGCACACTAATAAAAATAAAAACACAAGAGTTATTAAGATTAAACAGGGCAAGGATATTGGACCTGAGGAAAGAAGATGGACATTAAACAAAAACTAGCACTAAAGAAACTGATAAAAAAATTAGAAGCAATTAGAGGCAGGCATACAGAGCTAGTATCAGTATACATACCAGCAGGATACGACATAATCAAAATAATACAACACTTACAGCAAGAGCAGGGAACGGCATCCAACATAAAAGACGCAAAAACAAGAAAAAACGTCATAGACTCCCTGGAGAGGATGATAAGACACCTGAGGATATACAAGAAAAACCCGCCAAACGGACTGGCAGCATTCGCAGGAAACGCCTCAGACCACCCAAGCAAGATAATAATAGAAGTATGGTCAATAGAACCGCCAGAACCTTTGAACTTTAGATTATACAGGTGTGACCAGACATTCATGCTAGACCCATTAAAAGAGATGATGGAACACAAAGAAACATACGGCCTAATAGTCTTAGACAGGAGAGACGCAAGCATAGGCCTGCTCAAAGGAATGAGCATAAAAGAGATAGCAGACACAGCATCAAACGTGCCAGGAAAGAGCAAAGCGGGAGGACAAAGCGCTAGGAGATTCGAAAGAATAAG
>JAUYDG010000154.1 GCA_030691925.1 Nanobdellota archaeon | reverse complement strand
AAGATATTGTGTTTCTGGTAAGAAAATGATATGCCCATACTGCCGATCACCGGATACCAAAGTTGTAGACAAAAGAGAGACTCCAGATCGAAAAGCAACAAGACGCAGAAGGGAATGCCTGAAATGCAAAAAAAGATTCACAACATACGAAAGACTGGAACAAGCAGACCTTTTCGTAATAAAAAAAGACAAAAGAAGAGAACCATTCAACAGGGAAAAACTAAAAAACGGAATAATAAAAGCCTGCCAGAAAAGACCGATTAGCCACGAGACCATCGAAAAGATTTTAAATGAAATAGAGTCAGAGCTTAGAAAAAAAAACAGAACAGAAGTGACAAGCCAAGAAATAGGGGAAATAGTGATGAAGAAACTCAAAAAGCTTGACCAAGTAGCGTACATCAGATTCGCTTCTGTCTACAGGGAATTCAAAGACATAAGCTCATTCGAAAAAGAACTCAGATCATTAAAAAAATAAAAAAGAGGCCGTATTAATGGAAAAAGAGGGGGAAAAGAAGAATATTATTTCTAGGATTAGGAAAAGGGACGGCAGGATAGTCTTGTTCGACCAAGAAAGGATAACCAACGCCATATTCAAAGCAGCGCAGGCAGTAGGCGGAACAGACAAGGAAATAGCAAAAGAACTATCAGGCCAAGTAGTAAAGATATTAGAAGAACGGTTCGGGTCAGACATAACACCAACAGTAGAGCAAATACAAGACCTAGTAGAAAAAGTGCTGATAGAAAACGGCCACGCAAAAACAGCAAAAGCCTACATCCTCTACAGGGACCAAAGAAGAAAACTCAGAGAAATGGCAGTGCTTACAGAGCCAATCGGCCTGGTAGAAGGTTACATAAGGCAGAATGACTGGAAAGTCAACGAAAACTCAAACATGACCTACTCCTTACAAGGACTTAATAATCATATATCAAATGCTATAATATCTAAATACTGGCTAGACAAACTTTACACACCAAGAATAAGAGAAGCATACGAAAAAGGAGACATACACATACACGATCTTGGTACTTTAGGCGCTTACTGCGTAGGCTGGGACCTGAAAGACCTTTTACTATCAGGCTTCAAAGGCGTATCAGGAAAAGTAGAATCAAAGCCACCAAAACATTTCAGGACATCACTAGGACAAGCAGTAAACTTCTTCTACACTTTACAAGGTGAAGCAGCAGGCGCAATGGCATTCTCAAATTTTGACACATTATTAGCGCCATTCATAGCATATGACAAGCTAACATCTGCAGAAATAAAACAGGCGTTACAAGAATTCCTATTCAACATGAACGTGCCAACAAGAGTAGGATTTCAAACCCCTTTTTCAAATATAACTCTCGACCTCAAAGTCCCAGACTTCATGAAAGAAGAATACGTCATCATTGGTGGAAAGCTCATGGACAAGAAGTACAAGCACTTCCAAAGAGAGATGGATCTTTTCAACGAAATACTGGCAGAGGTCATACTAGAAGGCGACGCTTCTGGAAGAGTCTTCACATTCCCGATACCTACATATAACATAACCAAAGACTTTGAGTGGGACAACCCCACTTACGACAACATCTGGGAGATGACAGCAAAATACGGAGTGCCATACTTCTCAAACTTCATAAACTCTGACATGAAGCCAGATGATGCTAAAAGCATGTGCCCTTTAGGAGGGGAAGAGAAAGTTCTAATAAAATCATCAAGAGGGAGAATAGTGGAATATTCTACAATTAGGCATATATACAAAGGACATAGCAAACAAGAAGAATACAAAGTGTACAGTTGTGGAAAATTTGTAAAAGGAACGTTTAACAAATTCAGAAATCAAAAGATGATAAAAGTAATCCTAGTAAATGGCCATGAATTAAAAATGTCAACAAAGCACCTTAACTATGTAAGAGCTTATGAAAAAAGTAAAGAGCTCATACTTAAAGGTGAAGAACTGAAAGAAGGAATGTACTTACCTTATTCTTTAAAAACTTACAAAGGCGAAGGTGGATGCAAGGAGCTAGGTTATTTTGTAGGTGCTTATGCAGGAGATGGTTCTTTTGATGAAGACAGCGCAGTGGTCTTCTTTTTAGAGGGTTATTATAAGAAAGAAACAATAGATAAGCTCATAAAAATTGCTAAAGATTACTTCGGTGCTCACAACAGCATCAAAGAGTATAAAAAAACTAGGCTAGTTACACTCAAGATTTATTCTAAAGCAGCAGTAGGTCTTTGTAGAGACTTTGTAGAAGGAATAGCAAGAGAGAAACATTACACAGCTAAGCTGTTCATCATGAGTGAAGAGTTCAGGAAAGGTGTAATTGAAGGCCATTATGCAACAGACGGCGGCAACAGGCACAGAATATACACATCTTCCAAGAAAATGGTCGAAACATTGAATATGCTAGCAGCGACTCTAGGAACAACAACTAGCATCTACGAAGATAAAAGAGAAAATAGGCTAGGCAAGGAACCGAATTATGCTGTCTTGATATATCAACTAAACAGACAAAGGTACGGTGAAATCTGGTTCAAGAAAAAAGAAAAACTATGGGTAAGGATAAAAGATATCCGACCCATAAGCAATGATACAGCCTACTGTTTTGAGGTGAAAGATGACGAACCAATGTTCACAGTAGGCACCACAGGAATCTTAACTCATAATTGCCGCTTACGCTTAGATCAGCGAGAGCTTCGCAAACGTGGCGGAGGGCTTTTCGGATCAAATCCTCTTACAGGATCAATAGGTGTGGTTACCATAAACATGGCAAGAATAGGATACCTTGCAAAAACAGAAGAAGAATTCTTTGAAAGACTAGCAAACCTCATGGACGTCTCAAAAGAAAGCCTAGAAGTAAAAAGGAAAGTTTTAGAAGACTTCACAGAACAAAACCTCTACCCTTACTCCAAGTTTTATCTGAGAAATATGAAAGTTTCTACCGGACTTCACTGGAAGAACCATTTCTCAACAATAGGGCTTTTAGGAATGAACGAAGCCCTGCTTAATTTCATGCAGAAAGACATAGCATCGGAAGAAGGCAAAGAGTTCACGATAAAAGTTATGGACTTCATGCGTAAAAAGATTTCAGAATACCAGCAAGAAATAGGAAACATATACAACCTAGAAGCCACGCCTGGCGAAGGAAGCCTTGCACCAGAAGAGAAAGTATTGATAAGCAGTAGCGATCCAAGATTAACTGAAATAGGTCCGTTAATTGATGGTTTTTTAGAAAAGAATAGAGATAGAATCCATAAAATTGAAGATACTGAAATTCTTCCATTAAAACAAGGAACGCTCTATACTTATGGGTTCTCTCGGAAAACAAATAAGATAAAAAAATATCCAGTTACTAGTGTTATAAGGCACAAAGGACGTTCTATGTACGAAATAAAGACAAGGTTAGGGAAGAAAGTTAAAGTGACAGGTCAACATAGTGTATTCACTTTGAACAAGCAAGGAGACATCGAACAGATAAAAGTAGACAAGCTTAGGCAAGGATCGTATATAGCAGTTCCCAAAAGGATAAATATTCAACCAGTAAATACTAAGTTCAACTTAATAGAGAGATTCAAATCAAGCCCGCTAAAAAACAGGTTTTATTTAAAAACTTCTAAAGAGTTCATAGAAGCGTTAGTTAACAGAAAACAAATTAAAGATTGGACAAGAAAGTATTACAAAACAGAATACAGGACTATTAAA
Source organism: Nanobdellota archaeon (assembly GCA_030691925.1). Taxonomy (GTDB): domain Archaea; phylum Nanobdellota; class Nanobdellia; order SCGC-AAA011-G17; family VGLX01; genus VGLX01. The sequence continues at coordinate 553 of JAUYDG010000154.1, read as the reverse complement.
TCTACATGGAAAAAACGCTGCGTGATACCTTTAAGATTGATTTATGATAACAACATAAAGCTAAACCTTAAAGTGCTACAAAAATCAAAAATAATCTATAGGTCTACAAAGAGCACTAAACCCATTAATACCCAAATAAGAATAAACCATGATTTAGGGTTTGTTCTGGGAGGCCTTCTTTCTGAAGGATGGCTTGGTAAAAGGCCAAGCTTTTACAACACTAATGAAGAATATGTAAAAAAATTTACCCAAGCTTGTGATACAATATTTGGAGAAGGATCGTACAGTTTATGCTTAAAAAAAAGAGAAAAAGAAGGTAGAAAGCCTATGTATACGGTAACTTTAAGCAAGGTGATTGGATTAGTGTTAAAAGATGTGATGCAATTAAAAGGTTTAAGCGGAGAAAAGAGTGTCCCTTCATTTGTATACGCATCAAAAGATGAAACGATAAAAGGTCTTCTTAAAGCATTTACCCTTGGTGACGGAACTTTTTATAGCAAGGAAAGTAAAGGCGATTATAACATAAGATTATACACCAAATCAAAAGATCTGG
>JAUYDG010000010.1 GCA_030691925.1 Nanobdellota archaeon | reverse complement strand
ATGGGGACTATCTTGTTTACAGCAGTCACCTCGCCGCTGAAGGTCACCATGGTGTCTGGGTTGAACAGCCGGTTGTAAGGATTGCCTGCCCCCCAGTTGCCGCTTCCCTGCCACTTCTGTCCTTGGGATAGGGCATCCGTTGCGCAAAACAAGATGAAAAGAGATACAGCCGCTAGGATAGCAACACTTGTCGGTTTCACAGATAAGCCTCCTTTTTTCTGCAGGTTTTTGGGTGAAACATAAAAAAGGGGGAGGGAAGAAACCATGATATCCAAGAAAGTGTGTAAGGTCTCCCCCTCCTAGTTTGAGCTTTAAGAGTTACAGCTCGGGCATGCCTAGATGCTTAGGTCGTTAAATCCTTTCATACAGTTCCTCCTTAAATTGGGATTTTGGGTTAATGGTTGATGAAGAACTACTGTTTCAGACTACAAAACTACTTCTTTTTCTCTTCTCTCTAATTTTTCTCCTTTCCTTTTGGGTTATGCATTCTTTATCTGTTTGATGGACGATACCAGGGCCCATATCCAGACGCCTATCATGATGGGTATTCCTATTCCGACTACTGATAGGATTGCGCCTAGGGTGAACAGGCATAGTTGTATAATACCTTTCTTTCTCGCGTCTTTCCACCCGGGAGTTCCTATGCCGCCGAGTAGCGTCCCTATGCCTGGCCAAACTAGAAGGTTTACCACTAGGCCGACGATCGCCAGGATGAGTGCCTTGTGGGTCTTCTCAGCTGTTCCGGGATTGCTTCCGCAGTGAGGGCATACGTTGTTTGCATCGGTTTCTTTTCCGCACTGTTTGCACATACTTTTCCCACCTCCTTCTTTTTAGAAATTTAAACTAAAAACATCTGAATAGCAAGTTTTGACCCTATTTGGTTATTGAGACCAGGAACCTCTTGACATCAGATGGTCTTGCTTCATTTAGTACACCGCGGGCGAAGCAGATGAGCATTGTATTGCCTGGCTTTTCCGCCTTGAACTCGAACGTCTCTTCAAACTCTATGTTCTCGGGCTTGAGGTCTGTTATGCTCTCAGGCATCTTGGTCTTTTTACCCACCAGGGAGATGTAGTTAACGTCATAGTCCACGTACCATACAAAACCGCCTGTAAGCTTCGCTTTCACGGTGACCTTAAAGGTCTCGCCGACTTTGACCTCTACAAGCGAAAGATTTGATAGGTCTTCGGCTTCCGCGTAAGAGGTATGCGAAGATGCAAGCCAAGCAAAAATTGCCACTGACGCGATTAGCATGAATAAAACCCTGTAGTCTGATGCTCTTCTTCTCATTTCTAACCTCCCTTTCTAGTTTTTATTTTTTATTGATTCTCTTAGGGCTCTTAGTGTTGAGTTTTCCAGCCTTACATTTGGTTTCACTTGTTACATCTTACATCCCTTTTCAGGTTTTTCTAGGTTTTCCAGCGTTTCATGGATGTTTCAGAACTAGATTTTTCCGACGAGAGAAAACTGACTAGTTGGGAATATTTTTTGTTTAAAACACTTAGGTGTTTTTCCGCATTAGTTTCAAGGTTTTCCAGTAAGTTCTTTTGTTGAAAAACCTCATGGCCTTTTTTTCTTCTCGAGATTGAGTTGAATACTCAGGTTTGGCGCGGTCCCTTTATGGGATGATGTTTAAAATTTTTTGAATGCAGAACAGTCGTGGATGGCGATTTATAAGCCTTTCTGTTGTAGTCACTTAAGAGTGATTCTTTGATTAAGAAGTAATATGCTTTCCTAGTGGTTCGCTTACGGACAGCATTGTTAGCCTTTTTCTAATCTTGTTATACCCCACTTACAGAAAATATAAATACTCCCTAAGCCAGTATTGTATTAATGGCTTGGGCTATTCTTAAAAATTCTGTGAAAGAGCTTGAGGAGGCTTTGATTAACCTTGCCTGCTACAAGCCTGATTCAAATAAGAAGCCGGATAACAGGATAGGTTTCAGCCTTAAGATGAGCAAGGCAGACTCTTATAAGAGTGCTATTGCGAGGAATATGAACTTTTTGAAGCGCAAGGTGTGGGATTTAGTGGGTCTTAGCAGCGTAGAGCCTAACAGGAGGCATCTGCTCTCTTTGCTTGTTCTTGTTGATGAGCTGGACAGGGCTTACAATTCTTCTGATTTTAAGAAAATGGGGGTCTTATTGGATAATGTGGACAATGCTTTGGATAGCTTGAAGGATGTTCCTCAGCAAAGCCTGAGTTTTTCAGTTCCTAATCTTCACCCTGAAATCAAGGGCGACGTGGAGGCGGACTTGGAGGAGCTTAGGAAGTGCTACGAATCAAATTGTTACAGGTCTGTTGTTATCATTTGTGGTAGAATTCTTGAAACTGCTTTGCACAGGAAATATTACGAGATTACCGGCAATGATGCCTTGGAGAAGAGCCCTGGTGTTGGTCTGGGTAAATTAGTTGCTAAGCTTAGCGAGAAGGATGTCAAGTTTGATCCTGGCTTGACCCAGCAGATTCATCTTATAAACCAGGTTAGGGTTTTTTCTGTGCATAAGAAGCAGGACCCTTTTTACCCTACCCAGATGCAGGCTCATGCTATCATACTTTTTACATTGGATAGTATAAAGAAAATGTCTTAGATTTTTTTTAACAGCTCTACTATCTGTGACGGCAGCTCTGCTACCTGTACGTTCGCTTCCTGGAATGCTTTTATCTTACTTTCTGCGGTTCCTTTGTAGCCCTCTATTATCGCTCCTGCATGCCCCATCCTTTTTCCTTTTGGCGCTGTCCTCCCTGCTATGTATGCCACTACCGGCTTGGATAGGTTGTACTTGAGGTATTCTGCTGTCTTTTCTTCCATGCTGCCGCCTATCTCCCCTAGGAGAACTATCGCTTCTGTCTGCTCGTCCTCTTCGAACATCTTTAGGCCTTCTATGAAGTTCAGCCCTATCACTGGATCTCCGCCTATCCCTACTACCGTGCTTTGCCCCAGGCCTTTTCTGGTCATCTCGTTCACTATCTCATAAGTTAAGGTTCCTGATTTTGAGATTACGCCTATGTTCCCTTCCTTGAATATGTGGTAGGGCATTATCCCTACTTTGCTTTTTCCTGGCGAGATTAGCCCTGAGCAGTTCGGGCCTATGACTATCCTGTTTCTTTTTTCTGCCAATGCCATTATCTCCAAGGTGTCGTGTACTGGCATGTGTTCTGTTATTATTATAGTGTCAAGGTTGTTTTCTAATGCTTCCAGCGCTGCGTTTTTTGCAAATTGTGCAGGTACGAATATTATTGACATGTCTGCTGATTCATATTCTAGCGCTTCTTTTACAGTGTCAAAGACAGGTATCCCTTCTACGAGCTGCCCTTTTTTTCCTGGTGATGTCCCTGCCACTATTTTTGTCCCATATTCTTTCATTAGCTTCGTGTGGAAGCTTCCCTGCTTGCCCGTCACGCCTTGCACTATGCATCTCGTGTTTTCGTCTATTATTATTGGCATTTTTTTTCACTCCTTCATAGGTATTGGGCAGTTGAGGGTTTTGAGGTTTACCACCCTGTAGCTCGGCTTGTTCGCTTCTTCATATTGTCTTGAGTGGTGCATGGCTTCCAGCCCTTTGCCGATGATGTATTCCTTTTCAAATTTTTTTACTTCTTTTTTTTGGAAGTATTTTTTTTCTTTGTTTATCATTTTGAACACTTCCCAGAATGTCAGGAAGTCTTTTGCGGCGCCTTCTTTTATCTTTGATGACTGGTAGAACCATTCGAACAGGGCGTCTTCGTCGCCGTTGTAGTACTTGTAAGGTCTTATGTTTATCCTGTAGATTTGGAATGTTGGCGATACCCTTTCCAGCAGTTTTTCCTCTTTGTTCGGCTCTGCCTTTTCGAACTCGTCGTGCAGGTATTTCCTGATGCCTTCCAGGTGTTCTTCGGCTATTGCGTGCTCTGAGCCGAAAGTCCCTTGGTGTAATAGTTTGTATATGTCCTGCAGTTGTATGTCCTTGTAATGCTTGAATTGCTCTTCCAGTATTTTTTGTAGGACTGTCATTTTCGATTATTTAATTATATGTACTCCTTTATTTCTAGATAGCGTAGTTCAAGCCGTATAATCTTAATATATACTTCTCGCTCTTCCTGGTACGGGTCCGTAAGAATTGAATAGTAATCCGGATTTTTTATCTTCCTGTCTTCACATTTTTTAAGCTCACTTTGTAACTTGCTGATTTCTTCTTCAAGCTCTGCACATTCTTTGGCGTATGGGCATTGTTGTATTAGAAGATTTACTTTTTTGTCAAGGTTTATTTCCGGTATGAACATTCTTGGTATTCTCATTTTACCAGCTCTACGATTTTTTTTGCGCCTTCTTCCATTGAGTCCATTGAGTATATGTTGTTTTCTTTCAGGATTTTTTTGGCTTCTTTTTCGTTCGTCCCTATCATCCTTACTACTAAGGGTATGTCAAGCTTGTTTTTCTTCTTGTATTCTACCAGCCCTTTTGCTATTTCGTCGCATCTTGTTATGCCGCCGAATATGTTTATGAATATGCCTTTTGGTTTCTTGGCTAGGACTAGTTCTATCGCTTTTTCCATCATTTCTTTGCTTGCTCCGCCGCTGACGTCCAGGAAGTTCGCGACTTTTCCTCCGTAGTAGTTTACTACGTCCAGCGTTGACATTACCAGGCCTGCGCCGTTTCCTATGATGCCTATGTTGCCTTCCAGCTCTACGTAGCTTAGGCCTGCTGTTTGCGCTTCTTTTTCTATTTTTGTCATGCTTTCGTCTTTTTTGAATTTCTGCCTGTACAGGGCGTTGTCGTCTATGATTATTTTTGCGTCTAGTGCCAGGGTGCCTTTTCTCGTTACTGCTAATGGGTTTATTTCTATCAGCTCTAGGTCGTAGTCTTTGAATATCTTGTAGATTTTTTCCACTAGCTCTGATTCCAGCCTTGTCTCTTTGGCTATCTGTTTTGGTGAGAAGTTTTCGTCTATGTAGTACTTTTTTATCTTTTCAGGGGATTTTTCTGCCAGCTCTTCTATGTCTATGCCTCCCTGCTGTGAGAACATGAGTAATGGTTTTCTTTCCAGCCGGTCTATGGTTATTGACAGGTAGTATTCTTTCTGTGCCTTTATCCTTTTTTCTACGAGTATTTCTTTTACTCCTTTTTGGAATATCTGTTCTGCTTTTTCTTTTGCGTCTTTTTTTGTTGCGAACTGTATCAGGCCTGCTTTTCCCCTTCCGCCCTGTAATACTTGAGCTTTAAGCGCTACCCTGCCTTTTATCTCTTTTATCTGGTCCGGGCTTGTTATGAGGAAGCCGTCCGGAGTCTTTATTCCGTAGTTTTGGAGTATTTCTTTTCCTTGGTATTCTTTTAGTTTCATCTTGCATCCTTTTTAATCGCTGTAGCTATATCCGTATTTAATAGCTTCTATGTTCTGCTCTATATATTTTTCTGGCAGGCCGTTTTTCAGGTTTACCTTTTCAGGATTGATGCCCAGGTGCTTTAGTATCACCCCTAGTGCTATCATGTTCATGTATATTTTGCTTCCGAACTTTTTGTTTGCAACGTCGTAGAATGGTATCTGCTTTCCTGCGCATCTTATATCGCATTTGGTGCATTCCGTGTTGCATATGCTCTGTTCTATTATCTTTTCTTTTGCTTTTACCTTTATTGCGTCTTCCTGTTTTCCTTCCAGCTGCAGCAGTATGTCTGTTTCGTCTGCTATAGGGTTTTCTATCTTCTTGTCTGAGTAGATTATGTCTGCTGATATGTTTCCTCCCCTTACTGATGTGTCGAATTCGAAGTTTAGTGATACGAAGTAGTTGAGTTCTGTTAGTATGTTTCCTAGCACGTGGCCTAAGAGCTTTATCCCTTGGCCTCCGCTTCCTACAAGCTTTATTTTTTTTATCATCTTACTATCCCTATTTCGTTCTCGTTTAGCTCTTTTGTGTCTGTTGCTGTTTTGTATTTTTGTTTGAAGTTCATTAGCATCTCATAAGCATTCTTGAACCCTAGCCTTCTTCCGTAGTTTTCTACGCATTGGGATATTATATCTACGAATGCGAAGCCTTCATGGCTTATCGCTTCTTTTATGCAGTTTTTCATGTGCTGGATGTGGAAGGTTGTTGTCCTGGCGTAGAATCTTTTGTTTGCCCTTATCAGGCCTTGTATGTTTATCGGATCTTCTGTGCTGCCGTATGGTGATGTCAGTGTTACTATCCCTTTTTCTGTCGTCGGGCTTTTCTGGCCTCCGGTCATTCCGTAGATGAAGTTGTTCACGCATATCACTGTGATGTTGGTGTTTCTCCTGCAAGCGTGTATGAGGTGGTTTCCTCCTATTCCTGTAAGGTCTCCGTCTCCGCTTATGACTATGACTTTCATTTCCGGCCTTGCAAGCTTTACCCCTTCTGCTAGTGGTATGGCCCTTCCGTGCAGTCCGTGTATCGTGTCCATGTTGAAGTATCCTGCTGCTCTTCCTGAGCATCCTATTCCTGATATTACTGTTGTCTCCTCTTTTTTCAGGCTTAGCTCCTGGAATGCCTGCGCTGCTGTATTGACGATTATCCCGATGCCGCATCCTGGGCACCAGCTTGTCGGGTATCTTTCCAGTTTGAGGTAGTCTTGATATTTCATATAGTTCTTTCCATCCAGACCATTGTCTGGTCAGGGTCTTCTTTCTTTGTCACGTTGGATATTTTGAAGCCGAATTTTAAGGCTAGGAATATCATGTTTTTGAAGGTGTTTTTTGTTTTGAGGTATATCTTGCTGTATCCTAGTTTTTTTCCTTCTTCTATGGATCTTTGCAGCAGCTGTTTTGCCACTCCTTTGTTTCTGTATTCTTGTAGGATTGCTATCGTCCAGATGTAGAACTTGTCGCCTTTTCCGTAGGATACTGCGTAGCCTGCCTCTTTGTTGTTTTCTATTGCGAATAGCAGTGAGTATTTTCTTTTTTTTAGCATGTTGAGGTATTTTTGTTTTGTGTGGGGCATCGTGAATTCGGTTATCTGTTTCTCCAGGTTTTCCACTATGTGCAGCTCGTCCAGTGTTTTTTTTATAATTTCCATTTTTCTTTCAGCTCTTCCAGGCTTATGGTTCCGCCCAGGACAGGTATTGATTTCACTTCCCTTTTTAGCACTCTTTCTATTTCTTTTTTGTATTGCCCGTCGTTCATCTCTATGACTATTATTTCCTTGTATTTTTCTGCTATTTCTTTCAGCTCATCTTCGAGCACTGGATACATTCTTATCGGCCTGAATATCGAGTATTTTTCTTTTAGTGGCAGTATGACCCTTGATGTTATGCCGTAGGCTATCAGCAGGGTGTCTGCTTTTTTGTTTTCTATGTATTCGTAGAAGTTATAGTCCTTTGCTGTTTTTTCTGTCCTTTCTTTTGCTTTTTTTATCCATTCCCTGTAAGCCTCTGGGTTTTTTGTTGCTGGTATGTTGTTTTTTGATATGAGCCCTGTGAAATGCCTGTTGCCTTTTCCTAGTGGCTCGGTTTTTCTTTCTTTTATTTTGAATTTTATTTTTTCCAGCTCTACTGTTTCGTATAGGTGGCCTATGAAGCCGTCGCTTAGGAGTATTACTGGGCTTAGGTTTTCTTCTGCTGCGTTGAAAGCTTCTATGGTGTATTTGTAGCATTCTTCCACAGAGTTAGGGTAGAAGACTAGAGGGTAGGTGTCTCCGTGCCTTCCGTAGGCTGATTGTAATATGTCTCCTTGTGATGGCAGTGTGGGCATTCCTGTGCTTGGCCCTACTCTTTGCACGTCTACTATCACTGTTGGCGTTTCGGTCATAGTTGCTAGGCCGATTGCTTCTTGCATCAGGCTGAAGCCGGGTCCTGATGTTGAGGTCATGGACTTGCTTCCTGCTATGGACGCTCCTATTGCCATGTTGATTGCAGCTATTTCATCTTCCGCGTGCATGAAGCTTATTTCTTTTTTTCCAGCCAGGTGGTGCATTATTTCTGATGCAGGGGTTATTGGGTAGGCTGCGAAGAACTTCATCCCGGCTTTTATTGCCGCTTCTGCTACTGCCTCGTTGCCCTGCATGAGCTTTTTCATCATTCGACCTCTATTGCCAGTTCAGGGCAGTATTTTTCGCAGAGCTTGCATTTTGTGCATTTTGCGCCTTTTTGGGTTAGCTCTTTCCCTTTTATTTCCAGATTCTTTTGCGGGCAGAAGCTTATGCACAGGCCGCAGAGCTTGCACCTTGTTTTATTGACTTTTATCATAATCCTTTTTTAAGAAGTTTTTCCCTTTTTTTAACGTTTCGTATCTGCTGGTTATAAATCTTGCTACTGCAGGTTAGGTTTTAGATTAAGGCTTGTTGGCAGTTTTCCATAGGCTGTCAAAGAGAAAGTTTTGTATCCGGTTGAAGTCCTCA
>JAUYDG010000135.1 GCA_030691925.1 Nanobdellota archaeon | reverse complement strand
GAAAACCAGACTCTGTCTTTATCGTCAACAGAGGTAAAGCTTTCCCAGATAAAGAGTGCAGCCTCTGAATTGGCTAGGAAAATCCTTTATATGCTCTCTTTAGAGCAGTCTTATCCTTCAAAGCTTGCTGAGGATTTGAAGGTCCATGAGCAGATAGTGTTCTATCATATAAGGCAGTTAGAGAAAGCCAAGCTGATAAAGAGGATGCGCAGGGAGGACAAAAGGGGAGGCGTTGCTAACTATTACAGCCTGGTTGATGATTCTTTTTTTATCAAATTCAAGGATTTCAAGCCGACAGAAAAGATTTCTTACATTGACAAGCAGAAGGAGGAATTTTTGAAGCCGTTCATAGAGTCAGGCCAGTTCAATGCTCTAATCGTTGTCGGGAGCCCTGAGCCGCATGGCGTTCAGAAGGCCATGAGCAAAGACGGTCATTATGGCATCGACCTTGCATTGTTCCTGGGCACTTTTCTTAATTACATACCCAAAATGAATGTTAAGCTGGATACGGAAATAGACAGCGATGACCTGAAGCAGAATCTGATACTTATCGGTGGACCGGTTGTGAATAAAATAACTGACAAGATTAATGATAAGCTACCTGTCCATTTTGATCCAAAGTTCAAGAGGAACATTCATTCTTCTTTGACCAAGCAGGTATACTTGGCTGACAACTGTGGCATGATTGTTAAGATAAAGAATCCGTTCAACGCTGAAAAGTGCATTCTTGTGATTGCCGGCAAAAGATTCTCCGGGACCAGGGCTGCAGTCACTGCTTTCTTAACGAGGTTTGAAGATATTGCCAAAGGGAACAAGAAGAACAGGAAAGTTTCGGCTAAGGTCGTTGAAGGCTTCGATTCTGATTCTGACGGTGTTGTTGATTCTGTAGAATTCCTGGAATAATTATTTTTTTACGAGTTGTTTATAGTTTTTGTAGTCGAACAGGTTTTTGCTTATGCCCTGCCCTGTGTAGATTCCGTGTATCGCTTCTGCGCCTATCCTTCCCAAGGATATTACTTTTACGTGGGAGTATTCTTTTGGGAGGAGTATGCTGTTGGTGACTATCAATTCTAGGCCTTCTGCGCCTAGCTTTTCTGCCGCGTTTTCGCTGAATACCGGATGTGCGCAGCAGGCATACGTCTTTATTATCCCTTCTTTCCTCAGGTTTTCCGCTGCTTTTATTATCGAGCTTCCCGAGTCGATTATGTCATCGAAGATTATAGCTCGTTTGCCTTTAAGGTCTACGTCGCTCATTTTCAGGATGCCTCGCATTTCTATTTTCCCAGTCTTTGGATCCCTTCTTTTGTAGTCAACTACCAAAGGGAGGTTGAGGTTTTTTGCCAGTTCTTCTGCCCTTTCTCCTCCGCCCAGGTCTGGCGAGACCACTACGAACTGGTCGAGCTCTTTTTCGAAGTTTGTTTCGAAGTATTCTGCGAAGATTATCGATGCTTTAAGGTCGTCGAACGGTATTTCGTAGAATCCTGGCACTTGTTTGAAATGGGGCTCTAGCGTCAGTATTCTTTTTGCTCCTGAATTTTCTGTTAGCTGTGCAAAGCGTTTTGCTGTTATCGGCCTCCTTGGCTGGTCTTTCCTGTCTTGCCTGAGGTAAGGGATGTAGAACAGGACGTTTGTTATCTCGCGCGCGGACGCTCTTTTTAATGCATCGTTGATCACAAACAGTTCCTCGTATCCTTTTGCTTGGTCAAATTTTATTTTTGGTTTTTCTGTTTTTGGATCGAACTTTTCCATTAACGCATTGAATGATTTTATCACATAGACGTTTCTTTCTCTTACATTTATGTCTATCCTTATGTTCGGCTCCCCGTCTTTGAATCTGTTGATGCACAATTGTTCTGGTTTGAACTCTTCCAGGTATCTTTTGCTTAGCTTCTCAGTTAGGCGCTGGTAGATTTCACTGGTTAATTGTGCTGTACCGTGGTCAGAAAATAAAACGAGTTTTTCTATGCCTTCTCGGGTCATTTTGAATGGAAAAAAATTGTTATAAAAGGGTTTGTATCTTTTCGATGTGTTCAGCAATCCTGTTTCCATTATCCGTAAGCTTTATCATCTTTATCCTTCCCTGCTTGACGAATTCCACAAGGTTTGCCTTTTCCATCTCTTGCAATATCTTTACTGCATGCGAATAAGTGCAGTCAACTTCTTTGGCCAGGATGCTTCCATACCTGTTCTTGGTGTTTTGCCTTAGGGCAACCAGAATGTTTGCTGGTTTCCTTCTGAAGAAAACTTCGAAGATTTCTTTTTCACTTTCTTTTTTCAACATCTTTTAATTTCCCCCCGGTTTTTTATATCTTTAAATTATATTATCTAACGTGTGTGATATATCACCCATATTTAAATGTTTGCCTTCCAAAAATATATTTTTCAGAAGTGGTAACAAAAAGTTTTTTAATAATCCCGGGAATTTTTTTTCTCTTTGCTAACACAAAGTTTAAATAAACCGGAGTCTCCTTCTGGCTGAAAGATGCTAAGCATAAAATTCATACGTGAAAATCCGGAAATTGTTAGAAAAAGCCTTAAGAAAAGAAGGGATGAGGAGAAGACAGGCTGGGTTGATGAGGTGATTTCTCTCGACGAGAAATGGCGTTCTTTAAAACAAGAGGCAGATGATTTTAGGCATAAGCGGAATGTAATAACAGAAGAGATAATGAACTTGAGGAAGTCGGGCAGGGATGCGTCGCAAAAAATAAAAGAAGCTAAGGAGCTGCCTGAAAAAATCAAGAAATCAGAAGAAGGGTTAGAAGAGCTTAAGAAAAAAATCGATTATTATCTGATGAGGATACCTAATGTACTCCATGAATCAGTACCTTATGGCAAGGATCCTTCAGAGAATGTTGAAGTAAAAAAAGCTGGGAAGATCCCTAAGATAAAATTTGAGCTTAAGCCCCATGGAGAAATTGCAGAAAATCTTGGGATTGCGGATTTTAGCAGGGCTGCAAAGATCTCAGGCACAGGTTTTAACTATCTTAAAGGAGACCTGGCACTGCTTGACTTGGCGTTGCAGAAGTTTGCAGTAGATTTTCTTGTTAAAAAAGGGTACACGCTTGTATGCCCCCCTTTCATGATGAACAAAAAGGCTTATGAAGGCGTCACCGACTTGGCAGATTTTGAAAATGTTATGTACAAGATTGAGAATGAAGACCTGTATATGATAGCAACTTCCGAGCACCCGATGGCGGCTATGTACATGAATGAGGTGTTCGAGGAAAAAGATTTGCCTATCAAGCTTTGTGGTTTGAGTGCTTGCTTCAGGAAGGAGATAGGGTCACATGGCGTGGACACTAGGGGGTTGTTCAGGATGCACCAGTTCAACAAGGTGGAGCAGTTTATCTTCTGCAGGCCGGAAGACTCTTGGAAGTATCATGAAGAGCTGCAGAAAAATTCTGAGCAGATGCTGAAGCAATTAGGGATACCGTTCAGGGTGTCCAACATATGCACTGGGGATATAGGCATAGTGGCTGCCAAGAAATATGACCTTGAGGCATGGTTCCCGAGGGGCAAGGCTTACATGGAAGTTGGGAGTAATTCTAATTGCACATCATACCAGGCTGTAAGGCTTAATATCCGGTACCAGAAAGGCGAGGAAAGGGAGTATGTCCATACTCTGAACAACACGGGCATAGCGACGTCTAGGATCATGGTTGCCATTTTGGAGAATTATCAGCAGAAGGACGGCTCTGTAAAGATACCTAAAGTTTTGCAAAAATACATGTATAATAAGAAGTTTATTGGCATGCCGGAAAACAAAAAGATTAAAAAAGCTTTGAAGAAGAGATAATCATTCTCGGGGCTGTGGTGTAGCTTGGTTATCATCGATGGTTAGGGACCATCAGACTTCGGTTCAAATCCGAGCAGCCCCACTCTTTTTTAGAATATTGCAAGAAGGCCGTTAGTTATCAGCTTTACCCCCCAGGCAAGTGTTATCAAGCCTAAAAGTGTGGACGTTACTTGTATAGCGGTCTTTCCAAGCTTGTTTACGAGGTGTGAAAAGCAGAATATTAGTGCTGCTACTCCTAAAACTATTGCTATGGCTATTCCAGTTAAAATCCTTCCGTAGTCATTTACTGATATTATTATTGCGGTTATGGCCGCTGGCCCTGTAAGCAAGGGAGTTCCGATTATCGAGGCTATGGCCCTCCCAGAACTATGTTTAACATCGTTTAGGTGGGTTAAAGGGAGCCCTAAAGACATCTTCACACCAAGAATTCCAAGTATTATTCCTCCTGCAATTTTGAACTCGTCTATGTTAGTGCTAAATAAGCTCAACAAGTTCTGTCCTAGCATTAGCACCAGGAACGAGAGGCTTGCTGCTACGAGTACTGCGAGCGTAGCTGTTAGTCTTCTATCTTCGCGGCTCATCCCTGCGGAAGCTGTGATAAATACTATCAGGCTTGCTAACGGGTCGAAGATTACGAAGAAAAGTATTACAAGTTGTACCAATATTTCGAACATGTTATTTAATGGTAGCCAAAGGTTTTTAAACCTATTCGTGATTTAGTTTTTTTATGGAAGGCCCGGTTCATGTTGGGATAGTGCTTGATGGTAACAGGCGGTTCGCAAAGAAAAACAAGCTTAATCCTTTGAAAGGCCACGAGTATGGCGTTCAGATGGTTTGGGACCTTTTTGATTGGGCTAAGGAGCTGGGCATTAAAGAGTTAACACTGTATGCTTTTTCTACCGAAAATTTCCGGAGGAATAAGGAAGAGGTTGAGTATTTGATGAAATTATTTTTTAGAGAGTTTGATAAGCTTTTGAAATCTGGAAAATTGGAGAAGAACAGGATTAAGGTGAGATTTATCGGCAGGTTGTATATGTTTAATGATAAGCTTAGGGCTAAGATGGAAGAGCTTGGGGGTTACACTAAGGATTTTGATGGTTTTACTGCTAATTTTTGCATGGCTTATGGTGGAAGGTGTGAGATTGTGGATGC
>JAUYDG010000013.1 GCA_030691925.1 Nanobdellota archaeon | reverse complement strand
TACTGGGAAATGACACTGTTACGCTAACAGAAACACTGCCACATAGCTCAAACTTCGCAGACGAAACAGAAGCCTTCTCAGACTACTTGGAAGAAACATACAACATAGACCCTGCAGTAACTATAAGCGACTCGGCCTTAACAATAATAAAAAACGAACTACCCATATACGTAATGCCCCACAACATACTGATAGAGCATTCATCCTTCCCGAATGGAAACTTGGAGATAACCCCCACAAACCTGAACGTAAAAAACTACAGCATATCACTAACAACAACAAAACAAACAGTAGTCTTCAGCCAAGCAATAACCTCTGGAAGCTTTCCTTTAAGAGTAAGCGTCAAAACAAATTCAGGAACATCGATACAAGAGTATAACATTAACCCGGCATCAACAAATATCATAACCCTAACTTTTGATACAGGACTGCCAACACAAGCGACGATTACTATAACGCTTGATGATCCGGCACAACTTATAATAAACAGGGGTTCAGTAACAGCTGTTCATAATATAGAAATAGCACTACAGCACCAAACAGAAAACATGAACTACATAACCTACCCGAATAACCTGTTTACAATAAAACTGGCAGGCAATAATCTACAGAAAACAAGCACAGCAAGGATAGCATAGCAAAAGTTATAAAACAAAACATGCCATAGATAGTTGGTAAAAAGAGGATTAACATGATAGACCATTCAGTAAGCAAGTTTTTCGAAACACTGTTCTGGATAGGCGCCTTCTTGATTTTCGTCTCATTCTTCTTCCCGAGATGGTTCATGGTAACAATACTAATCGGAGCACTTCTTATGGTAATAGCAACGGTAAGGGAAGGCTTCAGGCTTAGAAGGGCAAAAACATTCGTAGGATTAGTCAAGAAAAACGAACCGCAAGTTGTCCACAGAATCGTGCTCATGGTAGGAGTTATCCTAGTTTTCGTATACCTCCTTCTCAAGCAAACAATGGTCTATAACCTGATAATCCAAATATACGACCTGACACGATCGCCAGCAATCATAACCTGGTGGGTTTTCGTCCTTTTAGGGATAATCATAGGATTGACCATACTGTTCATCGCAGTAAAAATGATAGCGGTAAAGTATGGCGGGATATTGGAATGGATAAAATCAAAATACCCAAAAATAAAACTTAAGAAAAAAATACAAACAAAAGAAAAAAAAGTAATAGCAAAAAAAGTGCTAGCAGAAGAAAAACCAGGACTCTTTTCAAAACTTTTTTGGGAAGAAAAAAGATTCTGGGAAAAAATATTAACACCTTTATTTAAAAAACTAGAAACAAGAAAAGCCAAAAAAATAGAAAAAGAAAAAACCCGCCTAGAAGAACTAAGAAAGAAAAAGATAGAAGAACTGAAAAAGAAAGTAAAAGAAGAAAAGATACTAATAAAAGAAGAAGTAAAAAAACACCCGCTATTGCCAAGAGCCCTGATACTCCTATTCATTTTTGCAATAACGACTATACTAGTTTTACATAAAAAAGGAAAGTTCTCTATAGAAGACCCTATATCCGCAGCAGCCTTGGGGGCCACAGTAGGATTGTTCACGCTTTACATCATAATAAACATATACAAGGTGAGTAAAGAGAAGAGGGTAAAAGAGGAGAAGCAGGAAAAGAAAGTCCTGCAAATGATAAAAGAAGAAGTCATAGCAAAAGCGAGCAAATACGAAACAGACGTAGACAAGCTATACAAACTAATAAACGAAGTAGGATGCTTAACACTAACAGAAGTGGCAGAAGGATTCAGCATAACCAAAGAACAGGCAGAAGAATGGGGAAAAATGCTTGAAAGCCACGGCTTAATAGAACTGAACTACCCAGCAGTAGGAGAGCTTCAACTATGCAAAAAGAAATCGAAAAGTACAGAATAAGAGCAGAACAAATAGAAGTCACAGTAAGAATAATCAGCGGAAAAAAAGCCATGCCGTTCTACGAGCTCATAATACCAAAGCTCGAGCCCGCAACAAAAGCACTGCTAGACGAGATAAGAAGCCTACTCGTAATAGAAGTAACAATAAGCACGGCAGAAATGCTCGACCCAAAAGTCATAACACTGCTAAAAGAAAAGTTCAGCAGAAAAGCACTAACACTGATACAAGAAAAACTACCACGCCTAGAAGAAGACGTAAGAACATACCTAGTAGGAATACTGCTGCAAGAAATGCTAGGACTAGGCCATATAGAATTCCTGCTCAACGACCCAGGACTAGAGGAGATAGTCATAACATCAGCAGCAGAACCAATAAGGGTTTACCACAAACGCTACGGCTGGATGGAAACCAACATAACAATAAAATCAGAAGACCAGATACAAAACTACTCAAGCATCATCGCAAGGAGAGTAGGAAGACAAATAACAACACTAACACCGCTATTAGACGCTCACCTAGTAACAGGAGACAGGGCAAATGCCGTCCTATACCCGATATGCACCAAGGGCAACACAATAACCATAAGAAAATTCGCAAGAGACCCGTGGACAGTAACAGACTTCATAAGCAACAAAACATGCTCAGTAGAAATCTTTGCACTGATATGGCACTCAATACAATACGAGATGAACATACTAGTAAGCGGAGGAACAGCTAGCGGAAAAACATCATTCCTAAACGTGATCCTTCCGTTCATCCCGCCAAACCAAAGGGTAATCTCAATAGAAGACACGAGAGAACTGCAGCTGTCAGAGCACTTGTACTGGTGCCCTTTAGTCACGAGACAGCCTAACCCGGAAGGAAAAGGAGAAGTCTCAATGTTAGATCTTTTAGTAAACTCGTTGAGGATGAGGCCGGACAGGATAATACTGGGGGAGATGAGAAGAAAAGACCAGGCACAAGTATTATTCGAAGCCATGCACACAGGGCATTCAGTATACGCTACTGTTCACGCTGACACGGTAGGAGA
>JAUYDG010000094.1 GCA_030691925.1 Nanobdellota archaeon | reverse complement strand
CCTCGCCAACCGCCGGCACAACCAACACAGGCACAACCCCTCTACCCTTCTCACGCAATCCATCTCCCCGCATACACAACACCTCTTCATAGTTTAGATACGAGTTATCCGCTAGCCTTAGCAGCTAGATCTCCAGGAACGGACAACTCCTTATTATCCAAAAAATAAAAATGCTTCTTCTGACACTCAAAACACAAAGCAACAGGAGCATAATTCCCCCTGCCATCCTCAGACCAGTTATTGTATAACTCAGCAACCTTTGCACCGCAACGGCCACAAACTTTTTTACAAGACTCACACATCACAAATCACTCCTCCTTTTTCTAACCAAGCTCAAAACCCCTTCAAACAGAGGAACATAAGCATCAACCTCAACCAAAGGCCTACCAACACCAGGAAGCTTAAGCAACTCTTCAACATCAGCATCAGAAACACCAACAACCTCCTCACACCAAACAGGCAAAACTTCCCCATCCTGAGCCGAATTAAGCCCACCTGGCGGCTTCTTCTCATCCTCCCAAGGCTTAATCCTCAAAATGATGTCAGAACGCCCTAAAACCCCATGAAAACGGCACTTACAATCGAAAAGCTGGGATACGTTATGCGGACTTTTAGAACCATACGGCAGACCTCCTAAAGTGCTGAAAAAACGGCGGTCATAAAACAAGTCCACGAACTTTTCCACGCTAAAAATCTGCTTCAAAATTAAGAAACTATGATTTTCAAGCTGCACTCTCAGCTCTTCTTTCTTAAAATCCTTATCTTTCTTGAACTCGAAAGGCTTATACAAGCCATTACTTCGCAAGGCGATGTATGAGAACATAGCCTCTTTTTTCCTATGGCCATAAAACTGAACATGAAAAGGAATCTTGTTACGCTGCTTCTCCATGACCTTCTGCCTAACCGCCTGTATCTCAGCGTAAACATTCCGGTGCTCTGACCGCTTGAAAGGCAAAGCCATAATGTGAAAATGCAAGAAATAAAGCCCATCCCACTCTTCAGTTCTTCGACCTTTGCTAATGTCCGTAACTTTGAAAGCTTGAAAAACCTTTTTCTCTTCCAAAGTCTTCTTATCCACTACTACAGCATTCGTAATCCCAGCCTTGCGAAGCTCAGAAAAGAAATCATGCATTACCCTTTCATACTCTTTTCTCTTAGCAGAAAAATCATCGATGTTTATTTTCGGAAAACCAATCGAGAAGTGAAACAACGTCTTTAAACCTTCTAATCTTTTGATACTTTCCAACTGCTCCATCGTCCTAGCGAACCTGTCAACCACGCACTCAATATTATCACAATAACGAATGCTGCACAGCTTCCGAACCTTAGCAGACTTTAGAAAACTCTTATTCTGAGCTTCTTTAATCTGAGCACTAGAAACTTTCTGAACACCAGAAACCTCAGACTCACACTTCTCGCAATGCAAATCAAAAGTGAAAAACTTTCCACATTCAGCAAGGTTATTATGAATCCTGCCAACAATCCTATCCCTCTTAGTCAGAAACTCAGGGTCACTAGACTTTCGAAACCTGAAAACCCCAAGAAAATCGTCCCAGATGAAAAGCGGATTCTCCCATACCTGAAGCTGCCTTTCCTCTTCCGAAACATTTAAAACTTCTGAAACTTGAGTTGAGGTTTGCATTTGAAATGTGCAAGCGGAAGGGGGGTTTGCGTGAGAGCTATTCCCCTTCTGCTTTTTTATTTTCTATTTTACTAATAGGCTCCTTTGAAACTTTTGACAATCATTTTCCCCTACGCACCGCACAACCACACCTTTAGCTTTTCAGCGCATTTAGAACACACGTTGGGACTTACCCAGTAGCAACCACCAGGGCAGGCTTTCTCATCAGTACACCCACAGTATTTACATCCCACTTTTACACCTCTTTTTTTTCTTGTTATCCGTTATCCGTAGGCCTGTTCCAGGATCCTAGGAGTTGCGGATAACCTATTTCAGTTCTGATATCTTGATTAAAGACCTTTCAGATAAGGCTTTTTTGAACATGAGTATCTTCTCATTACAGACCGCATGATGTTTTTTGAACTTCTTAATATTGCACGCCTTGAGCTTGGCTTCGAAGTCTAGCCTAATCTTTTTCTTCTGCTCTTCCAACAGCTTGATTTTCTTGCTGACTTCTACCTTAGGGTTTTCCTTACCGCAATACTTCCAAACCCCACAATCCCACCTGTAGAAATAAGTCTGACCTTTCACAACCTTAGTAGTCACACCATTCAAACTAGCCCGAGCAACAGAAATGTTTCGGTCAACAGAATTCAAGCTAGCTTCTAAAAACTTGTACCGGATATTTCTGAGAGAATCTTCCAAATCAATTAGTAGAAGTTTGTTCATTCTGAGAAAACCTCGAAAACAGGCAAAACCCCACCCAAGACAGTTTTTACTAAAAAAATCTTCGCATATGAGCCATTACACAAGACATCTCGATTAGGTTGATAGTCTACCACCCCCCATTTCCAACACTCAAAAGTTATCCGACCAGGGCGTATGATCTGATCAGCTGCGCGGATAACATTATGGAAGAGCTGAGCCAAGGGGGTGATAATCCTAGAAACCCAGCCCCTCCAAAGCGCAATACTTTTCTTTCCCGTGTGCGAAAGAATATTCGAGGGTGAGAGACCATCCAGGACGCCGAAGATTATTCCGGTAAACAAACAATGAGATCCCAAAGGGCATGATGGTTTCCAAGAAGCATGCCCGATGGAATTTCTCGCTCCAGAGTGCGACACTGGAATAGGAATTTTGGTATCACCTTTCATTTTTTTTTATAAGCATGATCTGTCAAACACCCTTATAAATTAACCACTCCATACTAGTAACTAACGAGTATGGATTTGAGATTAATAAACGGGGTGAAATAAAAAAAATGGAAAACCATGAAGCTCAACCTTACAG
>JAUYDG010000087.1 GCA_030691925.1 Nanobdellota archaeon | reverse complement strand
TCATCCCAGTTAATGAAGGCTATTATGTAAAGCTTTGATTCTTTGTCTGTCATAGTTGCAAGAGAATATTCTGCTGGTTCGATTGTGGTCTTTTTGATAAAGGCGCTGTCATGGTTGCAGTAGAATAGTATATCATTTTTGTTAACATCAAACTCGCTTAGGCTGTAATGGTAGAAATGAGTAATAGCCTTTGGGTGCTCTTCCATGAACTGGCTGATTACCGGGCTCATCTTTAACACGCTGGTGGTGTCAGCATCACTGGGTCCAAAAATTCCAGATGTCGAATCGTTTGTTCCGTCTCCGTACATGTAATGAATTGACACAGATAACGCAATTGCTAATGCGATGAATCCTAAAACGATTCCAGCGATAGCCATTCTCCTGCTCTCAAGAGTGTTCCCCTTTTTTATCCTATTTAATGACAGGAATCCGTAAACCAGTGCAAAAATAATCAATATCCATCCAATAATAGGAATCCATCCGAGAAAGAGTGCGAATATACCGCTAGTAAGAGAGTTGCTTGCAAACGTAGCAGGCTTTTCTAATTTGTGCCCGCAGCTGGTACAGAAAGTATCGGTTTTGTTTAGTTTCGCACCGCACTTCGAGCAATTAGCGACTTGTTTGGTCCCGCATTTAGGGCAAAAAGTTAGAGTGTTACTTATTTCTGTTTTGCATTTAGAACAGTGGTTATGTGCTGAATCTGGGGGTGTAACGGCAGGTTTTTCTTCCTTTACTTCCCTGCCTATTATTTTTGCTCCGCAGTCTGGGCAGAACAAATCGTTTTCTCCAATTCTTACTCTGCATTTAGAACAATGACTACTTTTATTATCACTCTCTTTGTTTGTCTTTTTTTCCATAAAACATCTCTTTAATTCCTTCTATAGATTAAATACTTTTTATATATAAAGTTTTGCTACAATATAGTCGCTGCTGAATAATCAAAAATTGGATGCCCCTTCCCTTAAACTTCACTTCTTAGTTGAACGGTAGATTTATATTCAAAAAAATACAATGGATATTTCTTGTATGATTCCGATACTTGTCCTGCTTGTAGTGTTCGTGCTTATCGCAGTTAGGCAGGTAGGCCATGTGAAGTTTAAGATTTGGCCTATAATGCTTCTTGGCGCATTGGCGGTTTTGCTTACCGGCCAGATTTCTTTTACAAACGCTTTGATGGCTGTCAATATTGATGTTATGCTTTTCTTGTTCGGGATGTTTGTTGTAGGCCATGCTCTTGAGGAAA
The DNA here is from genome assembly GCA_030691925.1 of Nanobdellota archaeon. Taxonomy (GTDB): domain Archaea; phylum Nanobdellota; class Nanobdellia; order SCGC-AAA011-G17; family VGLX01; genus VGLX01. The sequence continues at coordinate 4,855 of JAUYDG010000087.1, read as the reverse complement.
GCGGCTATCTGTCGCATTTGTCTTACAAGATATTTAAGAGGGCTAAGTCTGCAGATTCTATTATACTTCTAATATTGTTCGGGGCGGGCATAGCTTCTGCGTTCCTGATGAATGACACCTTGGCTGTTATCGGCACGCCGGTCATGTTATTGCTTGCTAAGAAGCATAAGTTTGACTCGAAAGTCTTGCTTCTTACCCTGGCTTTTGCTGTTACCATCGGCAGCGTCATGAGCCCTATAGGCAATCCGCAGAACCTTTTAGTGGCTGTCGGAAGTGGTATCAGTAATCCTTTTGTGACGTTTTTCAAATTTTTACTGTTGCCTACTTTGGTGAACCTGCTGTTGGCTTACCTTCTGATTAAACTCTTTTATAGGGAGCAGTTCAGCAAGGGTTTCCTTAACCATTCTTATGAGCCTGTGAAGGATTACAAGCTTGCTATTCTTTCTAAGGTGTCTTTGATTTTGGTGATCGTTTTGGTGTTCGTTAAGATTTTGGCAGTGTTTTTGGGCATCGATTTCAGGCTTACTTATATCGCCCTCATCTCGGCCGTTCCTGTCCTGCTTTTCAGCCCGAGAAGGCTTGAGGTTGTGAAGGAGATAGACTGGGGTACTTTGGTGTTTTTTGCTGCGATGTTTGTCCTTATGCAGAGCGTCTGGGATTCAGGGTTCTTCCAGTCGGTTTTGGAAAAAACGCATGCTGACATATCTTCTGTGCCTATGATCTTTGTTGTGAGCATCGTTTTGAGCCAGCTCATATCCAATGTACCCTTGGTTGCGCTGTATCTTCCTATGCTTGTTCATGTCGGGGCATCGGCTAAGGGGTTTATAGCCTTGGCTGCTGGCAGCACTATCGCCGGCAATTTGTCTGTTCTGGGCGCTGCTAGCAACGTGATAATAATACAGAATGCAGAAAAAAAATCAGGCAAGAGTTTTACGTTTCTCGACTTTGTTAAGGTCGGTGTGCCTTTGACTGTTGTTAATTTTTTAGTCTACTTTGTGTTCCTCAGCCTGTTCTGATGGGAACTTCTTCATGTATTCTGAGAGTATTTTTACGCTTGAGCTCGTGCCTATCCTTGTCGCTCCTGCCTTTATCATCTTGTAGGCTGTTTCCCAGTCTTTTATGCCTCCTGATGCTTTGACGCCCAGGTTTGGCACTGTCTTGTGCATAAGCTTTACCGCTTTTACTGTTGCCCCTTCGTATAGTCCTGTGGATGTCTTTACGTAGTCCACTCCTGATTCTTCTGCTATCTTGCATGCGGTTTTTATCTCTTCTTCTGTTAGCTCGCAGGTTTCAAGTATGGCTTTTATTACTATGTTTTCGTTGACTCTTATCACTATGTCGTTCAGCTCTTTTTTTGACAGGTCGTGTCTTCCTCCCTTGAGGTATCCCCTGTTTATCACTATGTCCAGCTCGTCTGCTCCGTCGCGGACTGCTGCGTACGCTTCCTTAACCTTGTTCTCTATTGATTGTATGCCCCATGGGAATCCTAATACCGTGCATGTTTTTACCCCTGTGCCTTCTAAGTTATGGTGAACGTACCTTAAATCGCATGGCCTTATGCATACTGTGCCGAAGTGGTACATCACTGCCTCTTCTAGCAGATGGTCCACATCTTTTGCCGTAGCATTAGGCTTTAGCAGCGTATGGTCTATAATGCTTGCAAGATAGTCTTTTGTGATTTCCATATCAAACACCTCCGGCAAACTTGTGACAGGTAAAGTTTATAAATATTATGTAACAACCCATCTTCATGACAGGGATTTCAGAAAGGCTATTGAGCATCATCTGCTGCCCTGCCTGCAAGTCAGATTTGGATTACGACAAGAAGAACAGCAGGCTTAGCTGTAAGGGCTGCAAAAAAGTTTACGAGATCAAAGATGGGATTCCTGTGCTACTAACATGAAAGTGCCTCAAACGTTTTTGCCTGAAAGGAGTCTGGAGGGTTGTGTGGAAAGGTTTATGGAAACTGGAGAGTATTCTCTGTTAAAGAGCTGTAATTCTTTTTTGGAACAGGTCATACACGAACCGTATTATTCTAGCATGTATGATCTCGGAAAGGCAATAGCTGAAAGAATATGTTATGATAAAAAAGATTTGGAAGCACTAAGCCGCAGGATAAACACTAATATGAAGGGCGGATTTAAAAGTGTAGCCAAAGAGCTTGGTTGTGTAGGGAAAGACTATTATACAGTAGGAGACTATTTTCGCAGGTTGGGTGTGTACCTATCAGCATTGGCAAACAAGATACTGACAGACGAAGAAACCATAACTCTAAGCCCGAAAGTGCCGCTTGCATGCTTAGGGGCTTATTTAGAGAAAGGGACGTTAGCTATAAATAGCGATGCGGAGAGCCGCGCAGGGTTTGGTATGAAAGGTGGAAAGCTTATACTTAAAAAATTTCCTGGAAGCATAATAGGTGCCCTATCCAAAGGTGGAGAAATACATATAGAAAGAGATTTAGGGCGTGAGATAATCCTGCTAGATTATATCAATTTATCTGATTGCAAGGCAAAGGTTTATTACAAGGGAAAAGAGGTATTTGGCAGATAAAAGTATGAAAGTTCCAAAAACTTTTGTTCCGGAAAAAGAACTTACAGACATAATCAAGAGAGCATTGGAAGAGCATGATAAGCCCAAGAAGCAGGAACCTGTAGACCTTTCCAAGCTGGATTACGATGCAGTAGAGTTCGAATACAAAGATGGAACGAGAGAGGTGTTAAGAGCGGATTGTTTAGCGCATACTGATGGTGGTAACATGTCTTATCCATTCTATTCTTATGATTTGTTAAGTTATTTTAGCTTGAAAAAAGATAGTTCCATAAAATCTATACATGTGACAGATGAAAATGACCCTAAAAAAGTTATAAAAGTAATTGATGGTAATTTCATAAAAGCTATAAGGACTAACTATCTAAGGCTGCCCAAATGAAAATCCCTAAAACTTTCGTAGAGGAAGACGTTTCTGAAAAGCTGTTTGATGAGATGCTGGAAAATAATTCCAAGAGAAGCTCTAAGCTGGAGAGCATAGAAGACCTTGTATTAATAGACATTCCTGAAAAGCTAATGGTTGAAAATTACAACGAGATTATCAGGCCTAGATACTTAACAGGTGCTGATGACATAGACGCAGAGCTTGACCACATCCATATCGGCCCTAAGGTGCTGGAAGAGATAGATTTTATCAAGAGGATGCACGTAACTAATTTGGATGTCGGATTTTACAAGCTTGATTTATTGATAATGGAGAGCGAGCATAAGGATGACTGGCGTTATTACCATGAACAACTGTTCGATTACGAGCAGGGAATGAATAAAGGTCATAAGTATCCTCAGGTAAAACATCTGCTGAAGGAAGAGTTTGCGGTGATATTTTACGTTTCTGAGTCACAGCTTAACATCGAATCCCCAATCATAAAAAAGATGTATGATTATTACAGGAACAAGTTTGGCATGAAGAGCGTTAATGTAAGGAAGGTTGTTGAGCTGGTATGAAACTGCCTGGTGTTTTTACATCAAAAAGTGAAAGTTCTGAGAAGAAGATAGAGCAGTTAATCAACGGGCCTAAAATAATTCCTCCGGATCCGAACATAGTCATAGACAACTCAAAACTGGAAGAGGTATTGGAGGAGATTTATGATAACCCCTATTATTTTAAATCGAATACTTTTCATTCGAAGATAAATACTCTGCTGGAGGAAAAGCATTATTCTTTTTTAGATAAAAAATCATGTTATGAGTATTGGAGTAAACAAGACCCACTTGATATTTATGGGAGCCTTGTGCTTACCAGGAAGCATTATAAGGCTGAAAAAAAGGCTGTGCCCGCTTATAGCTACGCATTTGCGAGGGTCAACAATGATGATTTGAAAAAGTTCTGCAGGGTGTTTGAGAATTATTGTTTATTAGATGATACTTTTAATTCCGAAAACAGTTTGTTCACGAATGCATTGTTTCACGGCACTTACCTGTCCTTAATTGCAGGAGGTATTGGGGGTGGCGCTTTGCTGACTAGCCTAAGTTTTGGTGCTATTTCCCCCTTTTATTACCCTTTAGTTTGTGTCTTTGGAGCATTAGCAGGCAGCATAACAAGTTGTATAACATTCTGGGTAGGCAGCTATGGCGTATCAGCCATGGCTGAAAAGTTGGATAATGCTTACAGGAAAAAAACAAAAAATTTGTACAAAGTGCTCATAACTGATGATAGGCAGGCGATAAACGCTGCCTTTAGCTGAAGATGAAAATACCTCAGATATTTTTGCCGGAAACGAGCCTGGAGGATAAGACTAGAGAGCTTTTGCACCCTTCTGAAGAGGTTATCATTATCAATAGCTACAAAAGAATGAAGTACTCCAAGCATGGTACTGATTACATGCTAGAGTATGTACACAAAGAAATAGAGGGAGAGGTGTGGGAGTTGTGGGATAAGGAGTTTCATGAGGTGAGGTGGTATCGGCGTGAGATTGATAGTGCTGCGGAAGAGGTTTTGGAATGCTTGTTGCAGCCTGTTGTTGAGTTGTTTGGTTTAAAGGAAAGAGATTATTCGTTGGCAAAAGATAATGCTAAAAAGGTTTTAGAAAGGTTTGCCCTTAAGGATGAGCGGAAAAAGAGAAGGATTAAGGATAAGTTATATGGCCAGGGATCGGTTACGCTTTACAGGAAAGGATGCAAGCTTATAAAACTAAAAGAGTTCTATCAGCTTGATTGGCAGCGCTACTAAATTTGTAACTGCGTGATTGTAAGCAAAATATATATACTACCTTGTGCTCTTAGGATAACTATGGAACAAAACATAACCTACGTAGGGTTGAAAAACCTGGACTCGTTTGACATAAGCAAAGTACAAACAATAGTGGGC
>JAUYDG010000059.1 GCA_030691925.1 Nanobdellota archaeon | reverse complement strand
AGGACTACAATCTCATCATATTTAGTTGATGCGCTGACGTGCGATTCCCCTAAGCTTGGGTCTATCAGTTCTTGTGTTGTTCCATCAACCTTTGTATAACTGGTCTTCCCCTCACCATTTGTAAATTCAATAAGTCCTCCCCCTTCTGGAATGGGTGTCTGTTCGCCGTTGTCTATTATTAGTTTTCCTCCTCTCAGTTCGTATTTCATTATGTCATTTTTTGTCATTGTCAACCCCAGGTTGTTCCCTTCTCCTATTTCTATATAGAAGTTTCCTTGGCTGTTCATCTTTGCTCCACAGTAGCTGACGTAACTGTCGTATCCTGTAGGGTCTTGGCATGCTTTTGAGAACAAAACATTTTCTTTTTCAGCTGTACCTACTGTGATATCTATTTCTTTGTCTTCTGCAACCGTGTTTTTGCCTAAGACCTGTCCTTCTTCTCCTTCAAGGAGGGTTATTTCTGCAATTTGGCCTTCTTGCCCTGTAAACTTCCTGTTGTCTGTTGTGAAGTCTTTGCCTGTTACTTGGGTTATGATCTCCTTGCCTTCTGCCTGGTTTTTCACTTCTATGCTGGTGCCTTTTTCTATGTAGAACTCATCGTTATCTATCTGGGCGTTTACTGGGAGGTTTTTTTCTTTTCTATCAATACTTATTTCCAGATTGTCTTCCTGATTATAAGTTACTCTTGTACCTTTTTCTTTTGCTTGTACGCTTTGCCATTGATGCGTAATGTCGTTAGGGAACTCGTATGTCCCTCCGTTTGTTGTTATGTCCGCTTTTTGTATGCTTCCGCCACGATTCACTTCTATAGCGCTTCCTTCCTGCATGTTGCTGTAGTGCTTTTTGTCCACTTCAACCCGGCCATAATCCCCTTTTGCTGTAAAAATGACAGAATCTTGTTCTTGTTTGGAAGAGACTTCCATGTTAGTTGCCATTACGCTTCCTTTTTCTTCGTCCTCGCTTACCAGTTTGGACACGTCTCTTGGTTCATCTCCGGTGAGAAGTATTTTTCCTCCTGCCATCTCTCCATTCTCGTTTAGCTTTAGGTCTTCTTTTATCTGTGCTCCTTCCTTAACCCATCCGTTTACCTCGTTGTACTGCTGTATCGCTTTAGCAGCCTCAGGGCTTTGTTTCGCTACTTCTCCCATTACTTCTCCGCTCACTTGTCCTGTTACGTATCCTGCTGCGCATGCTGCTGGGTTGCTGGCGCATACCGCTGTTTGTACGACTTTTGCCGCATTAGGGTCTGCGAAGCTCAATCCTTTCATCCCTATTGTTGAGAATATTTCTGCGTTTATGCTCATAGAAAAGAATATTATCAGGATTGATGCTGCGATTAGTGCTGTTATCAGTTTTTTGTTCATTTTAAAACTTGTTTGCCAGTACGAACATGAAGTTCGTATCTGCTATCCTAGATTTTTCGTCGGTTATCAGGTAAAATACGTCCTCCCCTATTTTGTCTATTTCCACCCCTACGTCGTTTTCTGCCGCTATCCTTGCTACGCAGCTCACGCAGATATCTTCTTCGCTTATCTTGATTTGCTTTGTTACGATTTCGTTAGCTACTTCCTGTACAGTTCCAAGCCTTACTGGCATGTTTAGGGTTATGCTTTTGAATCCGCTTTCTGCTGTCCCTTTTTTGATTTTTACTTCTGTGTTTACGTTAAGGCTTATTTTTTCTTTCTGCAATGTTGCCATGGCTGTTGTTTTTCCGTAGCTTACTTCCATGTCTTCATAGGGGTTTTCGCACGTGTCTATGTTTGATGTTACGAAATAAGCGAGTTGTTTTTCCATGATTTCTTTTGTTGGCACTAGGTTTTGCCCTTTGAAGTAGGAGTATGCTGTTCCGTCATAGGGTATGTAGTTGATTTTTGTTTGTGTTTCTGTGTGCATTACTCTTGAGTCTATTGTAGAGTAGCCTCCTTGTAGGCCCATTGTTATCAGGCCTAGTTCTGCTATGTCTCCTATGCATGCCTGCATGTCGGACTGCACTTTTTTTGCTTCTTTGCTCATCATTATTTGTTTTAGCCCTATCTTGCTTGCCTGCTCTGCTATGCTTTCCTTGAATATGAATGATAATGTTATTACCGCTGCCAGAACTATTCCTATTATGACAAAAGCTGTCACTTGGCCGTTTTTCATCTGATAATTTAGTGCCATTAGAATTATTAAAGATTATGGTAATATTTCTGGCCCTTCTATCTCTTCTTTTTCTATTTTTACTTCTTCTATTACTGGCTTTTCTTGGCCTACTGTTATTTTTTTCTCTTTCAGCTTTTGAGCTATCTCTTCCATGTCTTTTTCTTCTATTTTTTTTGGCTGCCATGCCAGGCCTACTTTGTCGTTTTCGAATCTTGGTATTATATGCACTAGCACATGTGGCGCGTTTTGCCCTGCTGCCTGCCCGTTGGCCAGGAATATATTCGTACCTTGCGCTCCTACTGCCTCGAATGCCGCTTTTGATAATTTATTAGCCACCTGGAATATTCTTGCTATCTCGTTGTCAGGCATCGCGAATGAGAACTGGTAGTGTTTTTTTGGGAACAGTATTATGTGGCCTTTGTTTGCAGGGTTTATGTCTAATACTGCTTTCAACATATCATCTTCGTATACTGCTTTTGCAGGTACTTTTCCTGCTGCTATCAGGCAGAACGGGCATTGCTGCTGCCTCATGGCTTCCACTTCTTCCGGCGGCAGCTGCGCTAGTATCTCCTGCATCTTTCTTTGCTGCTCTTCCGGCGGCAGCCCTTCCAGCTGTTGCTGTATGTAAGCCAATTGTTCTTGAGTCAGTGGCATTTTCAGAGAAAACGGTTTGAAGGTTAAAAAATGTTTCTATCCTTCCAAGTTGAAAGCTACTTTATAGTAAAAAACAGTGCTGCATGTTATCCACGAGCGCGACCGCCTTCGGCGATCACTTTTGTTTGGCACCCGAAAGAAAGCGAACAACGTTGAGGAGGTCGCCGTTGCCAGTAACAATGGAGAAGCTGTTGTCGTAGTAGAGGACGAGCGCCCGCAACTCATTCTGGCTTGTGTTGCTTCTCAGGTAAACACCCATACTTTTCTCTTTACCAGTCTTATCAAACCAAATATTAACATATTCTGCAAGCTTTTCCTTATCACCACCTAT
>JAUYDG010000091.1 GCA_030691925.1 Nanobdellota archaeon | reverse complement strand
TTCAAAAAGCTTGGCATTAAGAATGTTGAGCTGGTAAATGGTGACGCGCTAGAAGCTGCTAAGAGCATCAAAAAAGCTGATATCGTGTTTTGTGACACAGAACGTGCTGCGGAAGAGAAGGTCAGGAGACTTTCAGGGCTTAAGCCAAGCATACAGGAGATTATGAAAGCTTACAGCCATATTACCAAGGATTTTTGCATAGAAGTGCCGCCCCAGATTCGTGATATAAATCTGAAATGTGAAATAGAGTATCTGTCCCTTAACGGGAAGCTTAACAGGCTTAGCCTTTATTTTGGAAGTCTTATCAAGTCAGATTTTTCTGCAGTCATACTTCCGCAGGGATTCAGGGTGGAAGGTGAGCAAGGGGGTATGCCCCGAAGTGTCGACAAGGCCATGTCTTACATCTATGAGGCTGATGATGCTGTTGTGAAAGCTAAGCTGTTGTATAAGATCATTCCGAAGAATGTTTTTCTGTACAGCAAGGAAAAGCAAACGCTACTTACTTCAGACAAATATGCCAAGAATGATTTCTTCAGCAATAGCTATAAGGTGTTAGCTAAATGCAAGCCTTCCTACGAAGAAATAATTGAGGCGCTTAACAGGGCTGATGCTGGGTCCGTAGTGCTCAGGGCCAGGGTAAAGCCAGAAGAGTATTGGGCTGAGAGGAAGAAGTACGAGTCGAAGCTGAGCGGAAGCAAGAAGATCTATCTCTTTGTCAATAGTAATGAAGCTCTAATAGCAGAACAGGTTTAAAGCCTCAGGGAGGATTTGAACCCCCGGCCTATTGCTTTCTCTCCTCAGATACAAGGCAATTGCTCTACCAGGCTGAGCTACTGAGGCATCTACGAAGAAATTAGAAAAACTTGGTTTAAATAATTTTTGGAAAAAAATCAGTCTTCTACTTTTATCGCGCCTTGCGGGCACTGCACTTCGCATGCTCTGCAGCCTATGCATTCGTTTGGTTTGGCTATCTTGGCTTTTTTTCCGTCTTTTGCAAATACTTCTACCGGGCAGATTCCGACGCATGTGAAGCATCCTTTGCATTTTCCTTTGTCTATTGTTGGTTTTGGCATTTTTTTCACCTTATGCTATGAGTATAGTTTTGAACTCGCATACCACTAATGGGTATGTTTTCTTGAGCTTGTCTCTTAGCTCTCTTTGCAGTTTCGTGGATATTGCGTCGTTGACCACTTCTGTGAAGTTTTGTGTTTTTATCCTTTCTATCAGGAATTCCCTTGTTAGCTTTCTGAGCAGGGATAGTTTTGACCTTTGCGTTTTTGTTTTGGTTATCATTATTGGCTTTATTCTTGCGTTTATGTTGTCTTTTGTTTGCGCTATGAAGGAGTCTTCTATCTTGTTCCTTCCTTTCCTCATCATCCTTTTGAGGTAGCTTGGCAGCAGCTCGTATCTTATTGTTTCTGTTATTGCTGTGTTCTCTCTTAGGCTTTTGATTTTGAGTGTCAGCTGGACGTTCTGTTTCTTAGGGTCGTTCAGGACTGTCATGAGGTTTACCTGTACGCTTCTGCCTATAAGGCTTTGCGGCTCTGATGCTGGCGTTTCCCCTACTATGTAGTTTCCGAATTCTTTTGGTGAGACTATGCTGAACCATGTCTTCTTTTGTTTTTTTGCAGATTTTATTGCCATTTTATTGATATTTTTTATTTTAGCAGGCTTTTAAATGTTTCGACTTTGTTTTCAAAGCGCTTTTAACGCCTCTTCTGCAGATTTTATGAACTCTTCCTCTTTCTCTTGCGGGACGAGGCATCCGCATGCCTGCCTGTGCCCGCCTGCCTCTTCTATTCCTACCTTCTTGGCTATGTCTTGGATTATGTTCCTTAGGTCTATTTTCTGGCTTATGCCCACCAGCCTTAGGCTTGCTTTTATGTTCCCGTCTATGGTGTTTGCCATTGATAGTATTATAGTCCCTTCCCCGTATAGGTTTGATCTTGAGAGTATTGATGCCAGCGTGCCTGCCATCGTGTCTTTTACGTTGTCTTCTGCGTTTATTATCACGTATCCGTCTTTTTCTGTTATTTTTTCGTTTCCCCTGTTGGTGTAGAACCAGCTTAGTGATCTTATGAGCTCTTGCTTGTAGTCGTTGAGCAGGCTTATTGCTTCTTGTCTGCTTTTCTTGTTTCCCAGGCAGGTGCCTATCCCCAGCGAGGGCTTTTTTAGCCTTCCGCATGAGTTGAGCAGTGTTGAGAATTCCCTTGCGTCTTTTGTAGGGCTTTCTTCTGCTTCTTCTGTCAGGAGGTATATGTCGCCTATTATGTCTTCCGGGTTTTTTTCGCTGCCTATTCTCCTTAGTATTATTCCGGTTACGAGGTTTTTTATCTCTTCTTCGCTTAGGTGTATGAGCTTCTTGTATTTCCCTTCTTTGTCCTTTATGCTTATTCCTAATTCGTTGAGGAATTTTATCGCTCCTTGCTCGTTTCCTGTTACTCCCGGGATGTATGGCTCTGTGCTGAATTCCAGTATTTTGTGCAGTGGTTTTGTCTGGCTGCCGAACATGTTTAGGCCTTTCTTGACCTCTATTTTTCCTGATGTTACAGCATCGTCCAGTATTTCTTGGTTTAGGCCTGTGAAGCCTTTTTTTTCCTGTATGTCCCCTATTGCGCCGATTATTGCTAGGTGTGCTAAGTCCTTGTTTTGTCCGTTCAGCGCTTTTGTGAACAGGTATGTTACGCCTGCGCCTGATATTTCTGTTGCGCCGTCTATTTTGAAGTTGTGCGGGTTTATGTGGTGTATTCCTGTTTTGGCTTCTTCTGGCTTGTGGTGGTCTATTATGAATACTTCTTTGCCCTGCAGCTTTTTTTCTATCGTGCTCAGGTAGCCTGAGCCGAGGTCTGTGAATATGTAGCAGTTGTATTCTTCTTTGCCTAGTTCGTCTAGAAGTGTCTGGTCTATCTGTTTGGCTATGCTGAGGGAGAAGTTAAGCCCTTCCCTTTGGAGGGCTTTTGTTATTATCGCTGCTGCTGTTATGCCGTCAGAGTCCAGGTGTGAGATTACTTTTATGTGCTTGTCCTTTAACTGCCTGAATGCTTCTGCCTCTGTTCTTATGTGCTGTTTGAGATCTTCTACACCCATTTTTACTCTAGTAATAGCTTAGCGTTTTTCTTGTCGTAAGACCAGTCTGCTGGCAGTTTTTCTGTTCTTTTGTAGTATTTGACCAGCCTTCTTATTTTTGAGTCTGTTAGTATAAGTCCCCTTACAGCGGTCATGTCTTTTTTGTTGGTTTCCGCGTGTTTCATCAGGTCTATTTCTTTTTTGATCAGTGCCAGTACGTCGTATGGGAGTTTTGGCGTTAGCTTGTTTTCTTGGAGTATCTGCGTGATTTTTTTCTTTGTTATTGCCCTTACTGACGGCACCCCGTAGCTGTCTCTGAGTATTATTCCTATTTCGCTTGCTGTTTTTCCTGCTTTTGCTAGTTTTATGACTAGCTGTTCTGTTTCTTTGCTTCCGTATCTTAGCCATACTGGCTTTGTTTTTTTTACTGGTTTTTTGCTTCCGCTTTTTCCTTTTTTTCTTGAGTACATTCTTGCCATTTTGATTT
>JAUYDG010000052.1 GCA_030691925.1 Nanobdellota archaeon | reverse complement strand
CAGGAATCCCCTTAAGGATTTCTCTTTCTCCTCGTCCAGGCCATTGATGTTCAACAGCACGGTGTGGAGGCTGTAGCCTATCGAGGTGTAGTTTATGACAGGTATGAACTTCACTATGACCCCTGAGCTTGCCATGTTCTTGATCCTGTACGCCACCGCATCAGCGGAAAGACCTACCTGCTCGGCTATCTTATATAATGGCAGGGCAGCATCTTCGCCTATAATCTTCAGTATCTCCAGGTCTTTCTTGTCTGCCTTGCCTGCTGTTCTTTTCTTTATGCTAATCTCTGCTTTCTGGTCCAAGAAGCTTTTAGGGAATGTCTCTGCCGCGAACGTCTTTGATATGGTCAGAAGCTCATAATCCTGAAGCGATTCAGAGCAACATGATATTATCTCTGTAAGTGTCCTGTCCATATCTTCTATGCCTTTTGTTACAAACGCTATCTCAAAATCATAGTTTCCGCTGAATTTTATTATAGCCCTAACCGCAGGGTGCTTAATTAACTTGCCAAGCATTTTCTGCTCAGCATCTTTAGATGGGTTCTTCAGCCTCATGAACATGTGGACTGATTCATAGCCCAGCCTTGACATGTCTACCATCGTCCTGTAGCCCTGGATTATGCCGTTTTTCTCGTAGTTCCTTATCCTGTAGTTCACGGCGTCCCTGGACAGTCCCACTTTCCTGGAAAGCAAGGTCAATGGAATCCTAGCATTCGCTGACAGCATCGAGAGTATCTTCCTGTCCTTGATGTCCAGCTTGACCTTCGCTGTGCTTGGCGTAGCCTGCAGATACCTCATGTTTTATGATTATACTAAGAATATTTATAAATTTTTCGTTAAAAACGTAATTTTAGATGAAATAGTTCTTATATTACTCACTACATCTTACTGATTGGTGATGCAAAATGGAAACAAACGGAAACCAAAAGAAAATCGAAACGTTGACATACATAGTGAAAGGTCTCATGCAGGATCTGCCTTACCACAACTTCAGCCATGCGCTGGACGTGTACTCTGCAACTAATACGCTAGCCAGCCTAGGTGGCATAAGCGATGATGAAAAGTTCCTGCTGGACACAGCAGCGCTGCTGCACGACGTGATTGTAGTCCCAGGGGCGGGTGACAATGAGGAGAAGAGCGCAGAGCTTGCCAGGAAATATCTCCCAAGCCTCGGTTACTCCGAAGCGCAGGCAGGTAGGGTCTACAGCATCATCCTGGCGACGAAGATGCCTCAAAGGCCGAAAGACCTCCTGGAGCAGACAATATGCGACGCGGACCTGGACAACCTCGGAAGGGATGACTTCTTCGAGCTGGGAGAGAAGGTAAGGGAAGAGCTGAAAGCCCCGAAGAGCACGGAATGGTGCAGGAACCAGCTTAAGTTCCTCAAAAGCCACGAATACCACACAGAAGCAGCGAGAAAGCTGAGGAATCCTGGAAAGCAGCAGAACATCCAGAAGCTGGAAGAGATGCTGCAGGAGGGAAAATGCTAGTCGCGGGATGGTCCCTGACAAAAGCCTGTAACCTGAGATGCATACACTGCTACAACGCATCAGGCAAAAGAAGCTCTGACGAGCTAACAACAAAAGAGTGCTTCAAAGTAGTAGAGAAACTGAAAAGCGCAGGCGTGGTGGCAGTGAACTTCGGCGGAGGGGAATGCGCGCTAAGGCCAGACTTCATAAGGATATGCGAACGCATCAAGAGCAAGGGCATAGCGATATCCTACACGACAAACGGAACAACGTTCGACAGGATAAAAGACCACCTCGAGCTGTTCCATGACATAGGCGTGAGCATAGACTTCGCAGAAGCAGGAAAGCATGACAGGTTCCGAGGAAAAGAAGGGACTTTCAACAAAGCGATAGCCGCCTTAAAAGTATTGGTAAAGGAAAGAGTCAATAACGAGATGGTCACCTGCCTTACAAAGCTGAACTGCACAGAGCAGGAGCTGAAAAAGCTTCACGATCTAGCACGAAGCCTAGGCGTAGACTCCTGGAGGCTCAACAGGTTCAGGTCCAACGGGAGAGGCACTGGCAACAGGCAGGAGCTTGCGCTCACAAAAGAAGACCTGAAGAAAGCATACACCTTCTTGAACAGGCTTAAGAAAAGTGATATACTGACTCCGGAGCCTATCTTTAGGGCAGCCTTCGGAGGGAAATACTACCTGCCGGGAGACCCTTCAGGATTCACAGCGTTCAGGATACAGCCCAACGGCGAAGTAAGCCCGTCAGTATTCCTAAGCGAGTCAGGAGGCAACATAAAACGCAAGACGATACAGGAAATAATGGGCTCAAAGATATTCAAGAGCATAAGGCAAAGGAAACCGGAAGGGAAGTGCAGGCTCTGCAACGCCTATTTCCACTGCAGGGGAGGTGACGCAGGAGCATCCTACCTCGAGCACGGCCACTTCAACGGACCGGATCCTTTATGTTGGCTCAATCCCAAAGACAAGAAGCCGAAGGCAGAGCAGGGGATAAGCAAAGACTGGAACGTACACGAGCTGTACCTGTGCACGCTGTACATCCCTGTGAAGGAGAAGCCAAGATGAAAGAAAGGCTCCCGAAACTCGACCTGAACGTAACCAACAGGTGCAACTTCAGATGCGCGCACTGCGCCTTCGACTCAGGGATAGCAAAGATGCCGGAACTCAGCCTGGAAGAGATAGAGACGATACTGAAGGACACGAAAGAGCTAGGAGGGGAAAGGTTCGACATAACCGGCGGAGAGCCGCTGCTGAGGAAGGACATAGAAAAAATAATCAGCATCGGAAAAAGCTTAGGATACAAAATAGAACTTGTGACAAACGGCTGCCTGCTGAGCGAAGAGAAGCTGAAAAGATTCAAAATGCTTGGCCTTGACGGGATAGCCATAAGCCTGGACGGCTCAAATGCAAGAGTGTACAATCGCATAAGAAGAAAAGACAAAGCAACATTTGAAATAGTAATAAAAAACATAATAGCGGCGAAAGAAGCAAGGTTCTACACCAAAGTGAACACGACAGTATTCGAATGCAACATCGACGACATCCCAAACATAACAAGACTCGCACTGAGGTTAGGAGCTGACGAGCAAGGAATCTATTACTTCACCCCTGTAGGAAGGGGCAGGAGAAGCGAAGAGCAGCCTGTCGAGCCGCTGAAATGGCTGGAGTTCATCAGGGCAAGGCTGAAGAGCTTCCAAAATTGCGGGATGAAAATATCCGTCGAGTTTCCGCTCGCAAAAAAAACTGACCGCATCTCAGGATGGGGCTGCATAGCCAACAATGAGAGGAGCCACCTGCAGATACTTCCGGACGGAAACGTTTACCCATGCGCGATACTAGCCTCGTACGGGATGCCAATAGCCAACCTTCGACGATGCTCAATCAAAGACATCTGGGACGATAAAAATCTATGGAAAAATTACTGGGCTGAAGCATCAGAGATGTTCAAGAAGCTTTCAGGCTGCTGCGTGGACTTCAAAAGCTCTTTTGACATCAAAAGCTACGACTCAAAAAGGTACTGCTTTGTCTGCCCTATAAGGAAATTCAAGCTGGAGAGCATAAGATGAAAGGCATGCTTATAGCCTGCGAAGGCCTGGACTGCTCAGGAAAAACAACAGCAATAAAAGAGATCCTGAAAGGCAATGACAAAAGGTTCGTCTACAGCAAAGGGATAGGCTCGAGCAGATGGATAGGAAAGATCTCAAGAAGAGTCCCGTCCACTATAATGTTCCTAACAGAACTGGCGTACATCACGCTCACAGAGACAAGGCCGCATCTGAACAGAGGAAGGATAGTGCTCCAGGACAGGCATGACATCTCGATAACATCCTACGTCCCTTCAGCAAGGAGATTGCATAACAGGCTGCTGATAAGGCTATTCAAGCCTTTAATAAAAACCCCGGACGCAATAGTGTACTTTTCTCTGCCGCTAAGCGAAAGGATCAGAAGGCTGAGGGAGAAAGGAGCCAAGTATGAGCTTATGCTTGCCGATAACCCATCCTTGATAATAGCAAGGGAAAAAGAATACATGGGCTGGTACAAGAATTTCAGCGAACCTAAACTAAAAATAGACACAGATAAAAACGATATAAAGCAGACAGCAAGGATGCTAAGAGAATTTATCACCCGCTTAACAAATGATTATCCAGCATTAGCGCCCAAGAATGATAATTTTGCTAAAATAAAAAGTTTTAAATAACTAGTTTCTTATTTTTTAAGGGATGGAAAAAAAGGAAGAAAGCTTTCATTGGGCAGACCTCGTAGCTGAAAAAGTAATAAGGGAAAGGGGTAAAAAAGCTAAGTATGTCTGCGCTGCTGGCATAACGCCTTCTGGTACTGTTCATATCGGTAATTTTCGGGAGATAATAACTGTAGACTTAGTTTGCAGGGCTTTAAAAAATAAGAAGAAGAAAGTCCGTTTCATCTATTCTTGGGATGACTATGACAGGTTTAGGAAGGTACCTGCGAATATGCCTAAGCAGGATGTATTGCAGAAATTCTTAGGCAAACCCACTGTTGATACGCCTGACACTTTTGGCTGTCACAAATCTTATGCTGAACACCTGGAAAAGGAAGCTGAAGAGTACTTGCCTGCTGTTGGTATTTTTCCAGAGTTTCTTTACCAAAGCAGGAAGTACATGGCATGCGAGTATGCTGACATGATAAAGCATGCTATGAACAGAAGAGAGATTGCAATAGAGATTCTCAACAAGTATCGCGAAGAGCCTTTGCCTAAGTCTTGGTACCCTTTAAGCGTTTTTTGTGAAAAATGCGGCACTGATAATACAAACGTCTTGGATTATGATGGGGAATATACTGTAAGCTATGAGTGTGACTGCGGTTTTTCTGATAAAGTGGATTTCAGAAAGAAAGGCATAGCAAAATTAGTTTGGAGGCTTGATTGGCCGATGCGCTGGGCTTACGAGAAGGTTGACTTTGAGCCTGGCGGCAAAGAGCACTCAACGCCTGGAGGCTCTAGGACTACGGCGCAAGAGATTGTGGAACAGGTTTTTGGTGAAAAAGCCCCAGTATATCAAATGTATGATTATATCATTGTCAAAGGCCAAGGTGGTAAGATGTCTTCCTCGCTAGGCAATGTTATCACGCTTAAGGACTGCTTAGAAGTTTATGAGCCGGAGATAGTGCGCTACCTTTTTGCTGGCACTAGGCCGAATACGGAGTTTGCCGTATCTTTCGACCTAGATGTTATCAAGATTTATGAGGATTACGATAAGACTGAAAGGATTTATTTTGATGAGGAGCTTGTTGAGAACAAGAAAAAATACCTGAAAGAGCTTAGGACTTACGAGCTTTCTCAAGTTAGCGAAGTTCCTGACAAGATGCCATTGCAGGTTCCTTTTAGGCATCTGACTAATCTCGTGCAGATTCATGAAGGTGACATAAAAAATGTTATTGAAGGGTACAAGACTTTTATCAAGACAGATTTTGACAGGAAAAGGGTCGAGACAAGGGCAAAGTGCGCTTGGAACTGGGTCAGCAAGTACGCCCCTGAAGACATGAAGTTTAAGGTTCATGAGAAAGTCTCGGAAGTTATAAAAAAAGAGCTTAATGATGACCAGAAAAAAGCTATAAGAATCCTGGCTGAGAAGCTGAAGAAGAATAAGTATGACGAAGGCTCTTTGTTCGAGGAGTTTTACAGCATCTGCCAAGGGTTGAAGATGGACAACAAAGTATTCTTTAAAGGTGTCTACTTGGCCTTGATAGGCAAGGAGAGAGGCCCTAAGCTTGCAGGATTCATACTAACGATAGGCGTGAATAAGGTTTTGAAGCTTCTGGAAGAAGTTTAAAGATGGTTTGTATTGTTAAATGATAAAAGTTTCGGCTTTCCTTTTTTTATTTCTATCTCTGTAACGCCCGCATTGTCCGGTATGAACCCTGAGAACCTGTCTGAAGGGTATCCGAATAGGTGGAGGATTAGCTGTGACACAAAGCCTCCGTGCGTTACCAGGAGCACAGTGTCATT
>JAUYDG010000003.1 GCA_030691925.1 Nanobdellota archaeon | reverse complement strand
AAACACGGTAAGTTTGCAGATTACGCTTATGTTTTCCTGTTTGATGTTATGCCTTCACTGCAGGTGCCAAAATGGGGCAAATCACTTGAGGAAAGGCTTGAGGAAGCGAAAGAGATTAACAAAACGCTCTTCGGGATGTATTCAAACAAAGGCTATGACATTTTTGTTGTGCCTGCTGGCTCTGTTCAGGAGCGAGCAAAGACAGTTCATGAAAAAGTTTTGATGCTAAACAGGCAGCAGGAAAATACCTAGGCATCTCAAAAAGTGAACACAACGCGACAAAACCATCCAATCATAACACTGAAAACCCATAAAGATTATAAATTAAGAATATTTCTAGGATGTTATGGCAGCGAAATGTTATGCTGGTAAGGTTCTATACGTGGATTTGAGCAGTAAGGAATTGATAGATATTCCGGTAGATGATAAGGCTTATGAGAAGTTCGTTGGCGGCAAGGGGCTTGCGACTAAACTTTTGTGCGATTATGTAAGCCCTAAGGCTGATCCTTTGTCTGAGGAGAACGCCTTGATAGTGATGAGCGGCGCGTTAAACCCTTACATGCCAAAATTCACTGTGACGTCTAAGTCTCCGTTGACGAATACTATCTGCACTTCTAACTGCGGCGGAAGCTTCGGCAGCATGCTAAAAAGAGCAGGCTATGATGGTATCATAATCCAGGGAAAGGCTGATTCATTGTCTTATTTGAAGATAGATAAAAGTGTGAGTATCGAGGATGCGAGCAGCTTAGAGCAGATGCTGATAAGTGAGGCTGTAAAAGAGTTGCCTGATGGTTATTCTAAGCTTGTCATCGGCCCTGCCGGGGAGAACCTTGTTAGCTTCGCTTCGATATCCTCAGATGGAAGGTTTGCAGGACGAGGAGGCTTAGGCGCTGTCCTGGGCTCAAAGAACCTTAAAGCGATCATTGCCAAAGGCGATAAGGATTATGATTTCGGGGATGATTTCGAGGAGTTTTACATAAAATGTAGCAAGGAGTGGTCCCAGCACGCAAGGATACAGAGCCTGAAAGCTTATGGCACTGCTAATCTGGTTTTGCCTGGCGCGCTGCTAGGCTACACGCCTGTGGAGAATTATAAGAAAGCCTCTCCTGATGATGTTGAGAATTTTGAGAAGATAAGCGGGGAAGAGTTTGCGAAGCATGTTGTCGGCAATGCCAGCTGTAAGAAGTGCCCTGTGGGCTGCGGCAAGACTGTAAATATAAGTGGCAAGGTTGTTAAGAGGCCGGAGTACGAGTCGATAGCGTTCTTAGGCCCGAATCTTGGCAACTATGACAAAGAGGTTGTGGCAAAACTGAACGAGCTTTGCGACGAGCTCGGCTTGGACACCATCTCTACTGGCGCTGTCCTGGGTTATGCGATAGCAACCAAGGTGTTCCCTCTGACTTTCGGCTATAACAAGAATCTGGAATACGCAGTAGAGAATATCGCTTACAAAAAAGGTTACGGCAAGGAATTGGCCCAGGGGGTTAAGAAGCTGTCGGAAAGGTATGGCAAGAAGCATGCTATGCATGTTAAGGGCTTGGAGATCGCTGCTTACGTCCCTGACAGCAGGATACTAGGCCAGGTTTTGGGCTACTTGACTAATCCTCGTGGAGCTTGCCATTTGAACGCCCCTACTGCTGCTGATGAGCTTACCTTGTTCGCTCCCTTGGAGCCTGGTGATGTTAAGGGCAAGCCGGAACTCATCGCCTTCTTGGAATCGGTCGATAACATGATGGACTCCATGGGGGTGTGCAGGTTTACCGCTTACGCTTTCATAAAAAAGAAATTCAAGATGCCCCATAAGGCTGAAAGCAGGATATTCAGGAACCTTCCAGCTGCCGCTTTGATGTCCATTGACGTGAGCACTTACTATGATCTTCTGTCTAATGCTACAGGCAAAAAGTATGGCAAGAAAAGCTTTTTGGAAATAGGGAAGCACGTTGCTAATATGGAGCATTCTTTCAACAGGAAAGCCGGGCATAAGATTGAGGAAGAGTCTTTGCCTGAAGAGCTTCTTAAGAACCTGACTGGCGATGGTGATGCTGAGAAAGGCAGGGAATTGCTGAAGGGGATGCTTAGTAAATATTTTGAGCTTATGGGGAAGTGAAGTTAGGTTTTGAGGTTCACGTAACTTCTTATCGTAATGTTGTTTCGTTCCCGCAGGGCTCGTAATTGTTTTCGTAAACAAAGCTGGCAATACTCATTTTTTTGCCAGTTTTCTTTCCGTTTCTATACGCTCTCTTTCTTTAACAAGCTCCAGCTTAAGCTCTTTTTCGGATGGCAGATACAGCTTGTACTTTGAAGCAAAAACATGCTTACTGTCTTTAAGAAGGGTGTACCTTACCATTGCCTCATTCTTATCGGAACAGAGTATTAAGCCTATCGTTGGGTTGTCTCCCTTTTGCCTAACTTCCTTCTCAAAATATCTGACATAGAAGTCCATTTGGCCAATATCCTGGTGTGTAAGCTTGCCGATCTTTAAATCAATCAAAACAAAACACTTCAAGACATAATTGTAAAATACCAGGTCGATATAAAAATGGTCGCCGTCTAAGCTTATTCTTTTCTGCCTTTCAACAAAGGAAAATCCCCTGCCCCGCTCTAAAAGGAAGTCTTTCAGTTTTTCAACCAACAAATCTTCAAGATGTTTCTCAAGGTAAGGTTCGTTCTTTTCCAACCCGAGAAATTCCAAGACGTAAGGGTCTTTAATGATATCCTCTGGTTTTCTGACGATATGTCCTTTTTTGGCTAGTTCTTTTACTTTTTTATCCCCTTTGCTTAAAACGAGCCTTTCATACAATAAAGAATTGATCTGCCTTTCAAGCTCTCTTGTGCTCCAATTATTTTCAACACATTCAAGCATGTAAAAATTTCTTGCTGCTTCCTCATCAACTTTTAATAAAAGCCTATAATGGGTCCAGCTTAATTCTGAACGCAGTGCGTTCACTTTTTGAGATTCTCCACGCAGTGCGTGGACTTTTGGAAAAGCTAGGTAAAACTGTTTCATGTAAAATAAGTTTGATTTAGTAAAGCCTTTTCCATATTCCTTTGTAAGTCTTTGTGACAATTCTTGTATCAAAAAACTGCCGTACTCAGCTCTTTCTTTTCCTTTCTGTTCTTCCTCGACAATAACCTTGCCTATCTGCCAGTAAGCTGTGACCATGGCAAAGTTTACTGCTTTGTACGCGTAGCTTTTTGCTTTCTCTAGAATACTCCGGATGTCTTCGTAAAGTTTGTTGACGCTCGTCTTTTGCAGCATTTTTTTTGTCATGCAGATTCCATAATCAGAACTACTTCTTAATAAACTCTCGCACGAAAATTGTGAAGGATTTCCGGATTATTTCTTCCGGTTAAGCATTCACTTACTTCATGACAGCACGTACGGGCCACTTCGGGAACAATAAACCGTCACATCAAAGAATCACGTAAACCCCAAGTTATTTTATCTTGAACTGTTCGTAATAGTAGTCGGTTATCTCATCCAGGAGCTTTACGGCGCGCTTTGCATGCTTTCTTTTGTAGAGCAGCGCTGGCAGGTAAATTGTGAGGTATAGCACGGATGGTACTGCTACGCCGAATACGGTTATGTGGTCTAGTAGCTTTCTGAACGGCGGCCTTTGCCTGTGTTCTGGGCAGAAGAGCACGTCTTTTAGGCTGTTGTAGATGAATTTGAATGATTCGGATGCAAGCCATTTTGTGCTGTAGTCGATCTCTCCTTGTACGTAGACTTCTCCTTTTTTCAGCGCTTGCAGGAATTCTTCTTTGCTTTTCGCATTTTTTGCTTCTGTAAAGGTTTTTCCTATGTTCTCCAGCGTGTGGGCGTCGCTTCCTCCGACTATTTTCTTGTCGTAGAGGCAGGCTAGTGTCATTGCCAGGTTGTTTTCCTGCGGTGTTATTACTCCGTTGAGTATCTCTAACGCATCCACGTAGCCTATCCATTCGTGCAGCAGTTTTGCCGGTAATGGTTTGCCTGAGGCGCTGTGGGCGAGGTGTGATAGGAAGTAGAAGACGTCTTTTTGCTTGAGGTAGCCTGTTGTTTCTTTCAGCCCTATTTTTTTCAGGTCTTTCAGGTCTTTGTGCATCTTTTCGTCTACGCCTAGGGTGACTATGTGGACTAAGTGGCCTTCGTCTGATGCTTTGACCTCAAGCTCTTCGCCTATTATCACGTCAGGATACTTGTCATTTAGTATGAGGGCTCCTTTTATCGTGTCATGGTCTGTTATTGCTACGTAGTCCATCCCGTTCTTCTTCGCAACATTATAGATGTCTTCCAGCTCGTTGTATGATTCTTTGGCGCCTACGAATGTTAAGAGACTATGGGTTAAGGTAATGTAATGTGAGTATTTAGAATGTACGTGACAGTCTACTTTGGCCATAGCACCACGTTAATATTATACTGTTAATCTACTATTTAAGGTTTTTGTGGCTTTATTTATCGGGAATACCCCGTCAGCTTGCTGCGGGGAGGTTCACTAACTTTCGCCCAAAATTTTGAAAGAAATTACAAAAAAACAGAAAGAAAATACGAAACCAACAAAAAACTTAACCAAAAACCATAGAACAACTAAAAAGTTTACGTCCACGGCAAAAGCTCAAACCAGTTAAGTCAAACCTTTTTGTTTTCTTTGATAATGTTTTTGATTATACTCTTTCATTTTGGCTTTAACTTCTGGTCTATGATAATATTCCCTTTGTCGTTCTCTTATTTTTTTATTGATATCAGGTTTGGAATAATATTCACGTCTTTTGGCTTTAACCTCTGGTCTCTGATAATATTCTCGGATGTATGCTCTTCTTTTAACTTTAACTTCAGGCCTTTGAGCGTATTCTTTAAGGTATTCTTTCAGTCTAGCTTTAACTTCTGGTCTTTGGCAATACTCCTGCCTTTTTACTTCAGTATCGATTTTCTTTAATTCAATCCGTTTTTTTAAATCCGGATTATCAAATAAAACTTTTTGGTATAGTTTTTCAACATCTTCTGGAACCTCATCCATTTCGCTTAGATTTTTTCTTAGCATTTTTATTATTTTAAAAAGTTTG
>JAUYDG010000146.1 GCA_030691925.1 Nanobdellota archaeon | reverse complement strand
CGTCTCTTACGCTCATGCCTAGCTGCCTTATGTTTCTGTTGACTATTGATAGGAAGTCTCCGGTTGGTGTTCCTCTGAGGTTTTCTGCTACTTTCCCGAATACTAGTTCTGCTGGCAGGCCGTCGCCTATCCTGTTTCCCAGCTGGAATAGCGAGCTTGCGAATTCTTTTTCCAGTTCTTTGCTCCTTTCTCTTATGATTATGAGTTTTTTTGTTTTGGCCCTGTAGTAGACTCCTAAGGAGAGCCCTATCCCTAGTATGAACAATAGGCTTAGGGCTGCTGCTCCTATGCCGAATGGCCCTAGGCAGTCTACGCCTATCAGGCATGGCAGCCCTGTTGATGCTTCCCTGTAGTCTAGTAGCGCTCCTAGCCTTTCTGATATTTGGAAGTCCCATGTTGGGTCTATGAAGTGTATGATTAGCGGTGATAGCCCTATCATGCATAGTATGAATGCTACTGTTATTGCTGGTACTTTCGGGTCTACTTCTACTCCGAGGAATTCTGTTGTTGCGAATCTTGCGAATTGAGGCTCTTCTTCCAGTATGTTTCTTTCCCCGTATCCCATCGGCCTTTTTTCTAGTATCCTTGTTCCCATCTGGTAAACTATTACTGGCAGGATTATGTTGTACAATATTGCCAGGTGCCACCATTTTACGCCTAAGAATGAGCTTACTAATGGAAGTATTATCAGCCCGAGTATCGGCAGTATTACGCCGAGCATGTGCAGGACTGTTATTGGTGATTTTACGTCGTGGGCGAAGTGCAGCATTCTTTCATATGTCCCTTCTATCATTACCTGCAGCGCTTTTTCCAGCCTTTCTACCCTTTTTTGTTCGCTTGGTTCGTACAGGCTTGATTCTATGAGGTGTATTGATTCTAGGAATTCTAGGTTCCATCTTCGCCATTTCTCCATGTAGTGGTCTAGGCTTTCTTTTATGGTTGAATATTTTCCTGTTTCTACGTCCCAGAATACTTTTCTCAGGTCTAGTGCTAATGGGTTTCCTATGTGTTCTCCTGCGAATTTTATTGCATGCTCGAGGTTTGATGTGTGCCTCATGTACATTACCATGTAGAGTATGCACAGCACCATCTGGTTTCCTGCCTTCAGCCTCCATCTTGATGCTACCTGCAGGGGCACCATTGTCAGGGGTTTTGTTAGTATGAATCCTGCCAGCAGGATTATCAGGGCGAGTAATAGTATTGAGGTGTCTAACTCGCCTGTTAAAAGGTAAGGTATTAATCCTATGGCTATTGCTGCGATTACGGATATTATTGTGGTTACTGCTGCGAGGCTTGCGGCGTCGCCTGGCGTTATGTTCATATGTGCAGTGTCTATGGCTGCTTGTATTTCCTCTGCGTTTTGCGGGTTTACTGCTATGCTTATTTTATCGCCGGCCCATTTTGCAAGGCTTTCGTATGCCGATTCTGTTTTGCTTAATGCTTCATCCCTGAATATCTCGTATTCTCTAGAGAATGACTCGTCTGATGGGACAAGGCTTTCGTAGCCTTCTATCTGTTTGGAGAGCTTTCTTCCGTATCTTCCCATTATGTCTTCTATTTCTTCTTCTCTTCGCTTTGCCATCTTATGGTAGTTTTCTTTCTCTTATTTTTCTTTTCATCCATTCGTCCCATTCGAAGAATATTCTTTTGCTGTCTAGATTTCCTACTTCTTCTTTTATCATTCCTGATACCCTGTGGAAGTGGTCGTTTGCCAGGACTACGAATTCTGCTTCCAAAAGGCCCATATCCTTTGTTTTTTCCGCGTATTTTACGATTGTTTCTTTTATTTTTGCCCTTAGTGTGATGTTGTCCCATATCGCATCCCAGTCGCCAGCCCATTCTTTCACGTTTCCCCCTATTGATTTTAGCGTCTCGCTTTCCCCGTTTATCAGGTCGTCAGTTGGTTCTAGCTGGTCTGTTTTTGAGTTGTATTTCATCAGGTCTACGAATCCCTGTTCCCTTATCGGGTCATCTGACCAGTGTTTTCTTACTTCTGTTATTGACATCACTCTTCTCCATTTTTTCAGGCCGTCTGGGCTTTTGATGGGGTTGCATATCATGATTATGTCCGTTGCCTTGAAGCTTGTCGGCGGCACTTTCAGGTCGTTGACTACCCGGTCAAATACTCCGTACGGGCTGTCTCCGTGGATTGTTCCAGCCACTACATTTGCCAGGGCCCCTATTCTCATCGCCTCGTAAAGTGCAAAAGCTTCTGTATTGTGTAAGACTATGCCTCCAAATCCCCCGATAAAGTTTTCAGTAGGATTAACCGACAGGTCATAAACGTATTCCTCTTCTGGGAGGATTATTTCTTTTATTTCTTTTATTGTGTCTAAGTAGAATTCTCCGTTTGCATAATCTTCAAATTGTTTTGAACATTTTGTTTCAGATGCTATTTTTTTAAGGTAGTTCTTACCACATTGTGAATACCTTCTTATGTGCCTATATTTCCTCGGTAGTTTAAGGTGTTTTTCTAGTTCATTTATTTCAAATTTTACAGAATTGTCTTTAGTATGTTCAACGCCTCTTTCTAAAACTGGGGGGACATAGGTTCTGTTAAAACCTATTTTTTGAAAAAATATTCTAATAAACTCTTTTTGTTTGAAAGTCACATTGTACACCGGTTTTTTTCCTATCGAAACCTTTGATCTTTTTTTAGTTTCTAATCTTGCGACAATGCTTAATGTTAAGAGTAAATACATCATATCTTCGGCTAACTTTTTTGAAGTTGTGTAGTATCCTACAGCGTTTCCTGATGATTTTGATGCTGTAAACGATCCGTCTCCTGTGTACATGCCTCTTAGTAATGCGCATATTTTTCTTTCATTCAACCCATAAACAAATGAGGGTATCCTCTTTTCTGAAGAAACGCGTCCAGCGCCTAACTTTAAGAGAAGCTTTGCTAAAGGGGAACAGTCGATAATAATCTGGACGGATTTTCCAAGGCCTCTTGTTTCTCTGATGCGATAATTTAAATTTAAGTTTTTTAAAATCCGTCTGACATCTTCTTGCACTGTCCTTTCAGAATTTGTGATTTGTACTGTCCTTTTATTCTTGCCGATATTGCCTTCTGCTATGTAATACCCTAAAAGTCGACAAAAGTCTTCATTGACTTCAAATTTTGCGGGGATTTCTTGGCTAGTGCCAGTTTTAATTTTAAGGTTATCAAT
>JAUYDG010000124.1 GCA_030691925.1 Nanobdellota archaeon | reverse complement strand
TATAGCTTTCGGTCTGGACAGGCTGTGCGCGATAATATCCAAAGAGGAGTCGATAAGGGAAGTTATCGCATTCCCGAAAAACAAAGATTCGAGAGACTTGATGCTTGACGCTCCTTCAGAAGTAAAGGAAGAACAACTATTAGAAGTTGGTTTGCAAAAGAGGAAAAGATGAAAACAGAAAAATTCATATCCGTAAAAGAGGCGATGGAAAAGAAGAAAGGTAAAGTATCTGTCAGAGGCTGGGTTTACCGTGAGAGGAAGAGCAACCAGTTCATATTCTTAGTTGTAAGGGATTCAAGTGATATCATACAATGCGTGATAAAAAAAGAAAAAGTTTCAGAGCCTTTGTGGAAAGCAGCAGAAAAAATCCTGGTAGAGACTTCTGTAAAATTGACAGGAGACATAAAAGAAGACAAACGAGCGCCTACAGGATATGAAATAGAAGTAGAAGACTTAGAAGTTGTGCACTACGCGGAGCCGTTCCCAGTCGCAAAAGATCAAAGCTACGAATACTTACTGGACATAAGGCATTTATGGCTGAGGTCAAGAAAGATGACTGCAATGCTGAAAATAAGGAGCACAGTCTTCGGAGCGATACATGAGTATTTCAGGAGCTTAGGTTATTATGAGTTCCATTCTCCTATAATAATCCCTGGGGGCGCCGAGGAAGGTCCTACATTGTTTGAGATAAAATATTTTGACAAGAAGATGTACTTGACGCAGACATGGCAGCTTTATGCAGAAGCAGCGATATTCGCGCTGGAAAAAATCTACACGATAGCTCCAAGCTTTAGGGCTGAAAGGTCGAAAACTTCCAGGCATCTGACAGAGTATTGGCATGCAGAAGTTGAAGTAGCATGGTTTAAACTGAATGACATAATAGACTTAGCGGAAGGCTTGGTCAAGCATGTGATAAAAAGGGTTCTTGAAGAAAACAAGGAAGAGCTTAAGATTTTGGAACGTGATGTTAAAAAGTTAGAGCCTACTCTGAAAAAAGGTTTCCCTAGGATAACTTACGCTGAAGCATTAAAACTTTTGAAAGAGAAAAAAGGCATGGAAGTAGAATGGGGCAAAGACCTTAGAACGATAGAAGAAGAAAAGATTATGGAACTGTTTGATACACCAGTATTCGTTACTCATTATCCTAAAGAAATAATGGCTTTTTACAAGCCAAGAGACCCGAAAGATCCCAAGGCTGCGTTATGTTTCGACTTGTTAGGTCCTGAAGCGAATGGGGAGCTCATAGGCGGTAGTGAAAGAGATATGGATATTAATGAGTTAATCGGGTCTTTGAAGAAGAAAGGTGAAAAGATAGAAGACTATAGCTATTACTTAGACACGAGGAAGTACGGCTCGGTGCCTCATGCAGGCTTTGGAATGGGTGTGGAGAGATTAGTAAGATGGGTTTGCGGCTTAGACAACATCAAGGATGCTATACCTTTCCCAAGGACTATGACTAGGACTAATCCTTAAAAAAGTTATAACAAAGGGATTTTTCTTTTTTCAAACTCTTTCTCAACTTCTTCTGGCCAGACGCTGGACTGGACTTCTCCTATATGCGCTTTTTGTAGTAAAAGCACGCAAAGCCTGGACTGCCCTATGCCTCCTCCGATGGTTAAAGGTATTTTTTCTTCGATTACTGCTTTGTGGAACTCTAGTTCTTTTCTTTCTATGACACCCATGATTTCAAGCTGTTTTAACAAGCTTTTAGTATCAACTCTTATTCCCATTGAAGAAAGCTCTAAGGCTTCTTTTCTAGTTGAGTCCCAGACTATTATGTCTCCGTTTAAGCCTTTTGTTCTTTCTGAAGTCTCTGTAGACCAGTCATCATAATCCGCTGCTCTCAAGTCATGAGGCTTGCCAGACTTTAACGCTCCACCAATACCTATCAAGAATACTGCCCCATGTTTTTTGGTGATTTTGTCTTCCCGTTCTTTTGGTGTAAGCTTCGGGTACATTTCTTCCAGGTCTTCTGCGTGTATGAACTTGATCTTCTTAGGCAGCCTAGATTTTAGTTCTGGAAATCCTTTTTCGACCATTTTTTCAGTTTCGAGAATTGCTTGGTATATCTTTCTTACAATCTCCTCTAAGTATTTTAGAGTTCTTTGTTCTTTTGATATTATGAGCTCCCAATCCCACTGGTCCACGTATATGCTATGCGTGGCATCAACATCTTCATCTTTTCTTATAGCGTCCATATCTGTGTAAATTCCTGTTCCGGTCTTGAAGCCGTACTTGCCTAAAGCATGTCTTTTCCATTTCGCTAGGCTGTGTACTACCTCGATAGGTCCCATTTTCGTTTTGAAACCTACAGGGGTTTGTGTGCCTGCCAAGTCATCTTGCAATCCTGTACCTTCCTTCAGGAATCTTGGAGCTGAAACCCTGTGAAGCGATAGTTTTTCTGCCAGTTTTCTTTCGAAAATGTCTTTGACTCGCTTTATTGCTTTCTGAGTTCGGAACAAGTCCAGCTTAGGCTTGTAACTTTCAGGTAAAATCTTGATTTTCATGTTATTATATCTTACTTAGAACCTTTAAATATTTATCAGGTTTTATAGAAATGTTTTTAAACGGTTATATTGATTTATCATTAAACAGTTTGCCTCGGTAGCTCAGCCTGGTAGAGCGCTTGACTGTTAATCAAGTGGTCGCAAGTTCAAATCTTGCCCGG
>JAUYDG010000076.1 GCA_030691925.1 Nanobdellota archaeon | reverse complement strand
ATCTCTTCCCCTTTCAGGCCTTTGAAGTATCCTGATCCGTCCATCCTTTCATGATGGTGTAATGCTATTTCTGCTATTAACCCATCTCCGTAAAACGCTTTTAGTATTTCGTAGCTGCGCTTCACGTGTTTTTTGAAGAGCCTGATATCTTTCTCTGTGAATGTGTAGCCTCCGGATATAAGCTTTGGTGAGAACAGTATTTTTCCGATGTCATGGTATTTTGCCGCTAGTGATAGGTCAATCATATAAACCTTATCCGGGTTCATCTCTTTATATACTTCTGTGCAATAGTCCATCACCCTGGTGCCGTGGGCATAGATGTGGTGGTCTGTCCATTTAGTGTTATATGCGTCGAATATCTCTTTTGCTTTTTTGAATTTCATACGAATTAGGGTTATTTTAAGATTTTTTAAATTTTTGGTAAATGCTTGACGGTTCTTGTTGTTTTAGCAACTTTTTTAAATACGTAATGTTACATTTGTTTAGCTCTGAGGGCCCGTGGCTTAGCCTGGCTAGAGCACTCGTTCAACTCCTTTAACAGGGGTTGAGGTGTAACTGATAAATCTGGCAATCTCAAATCTCTCTCTTACGAGGTGAGAAAAAAGAGAGCCTTGCTCTCCTTTGAGGGTGCCGGGTTCAGAGATCGAGAGGTCGTGCGTTCAAATCGCGCCGGGCCCATTTAATTATTCTCCCTTTTGCAGCAAGCGAAAGTTTTATATAGTTATTAACTACTCCAAAATGGTGACAATAAAATGAAGCGCAGGATAGGCCCGCCAACTGAAGAGGAGCAAACAAGGCTGAGACTGTATATAGGTACACGATTATACCGTAAAATCCAAGAAGTAAATCTAGACCTAGAGGAGTTTGGTCTGGAATTAACCAAAGTTCGCTGGATGACTTATAATTCTCTAGGATGGACTCTTGAACACTACTCAGATAAAAGATACCCTGAATTTGAAGAAGAAGAATTACACCGCATAGCAGAAAAAAAAGCATTGGCAGAGGCTGCTAAAAATGAAGCACCGCTGCAAGGCCTTGAAGGAATTACTGCCAAGGGCATCAAAGAATACCTGGATAAGTATGTTATAAAGCAGGACAGGGCGAAAAAGATACTTGCTGCAGAACTGTCTTCTCACTATAGAAGGATACAATTAAAGCCAAAAGAAGGAGAAACAAAATCCAAGAAGAAAAACATACTCTTGTTAGGCAGCACAGGCGTGGGAAAAAGTTATCTTGTGGAGAAGATAGCAGAAAAGATGAAGGTCCCGTTCGCAAAAGTCGACGCGACATCATACACGGCAGCAGGCTATGTAGGGGGAGATGTGGAAGACATAGTGAGGGTCAATCTTCTGAACAACGCCAAGGGTAACGTGAAGGCTGCAGAGAAAGGCATAGTGTATATAGATGAGTTTGACAAGGTCTCTGCCTCAAGAGGGGGCCATGGGCCGGACATAGGCGGCGATAAAGTGCAGACAGCGCTACTGACGCTTATAGAAGGAAAAGAGATAGAGGTTACACCTAGCTGGAGGAAGAGCGGCGGCTTTGGGATGCCTAGCAAAACTGAAGGTGTGATAAACACGAAAGACATACTTTTCATAGTCGGAGGCTCATTCAGCTTCGGCAGCGACGGAAGCTTAGCAGATCTCATAAAAGACAGGAAAAAGCAGAAGACAAGCAATATAGGTTTCGGCGCAGAAGTGCAGGAAAAAAAAGAAGATACTGATGATTACGAATTCCTTAAGGATGTAACACCGCAAGACCTGATGAGATTCGGGATGAGGCCGGAGATAGTGGGAAGGTTCCAAGCGATAGTGCCGTTGGAAAACTTAGGCAAGGACGACCTTGTAAGGATACTTACAAAAGACGCTGAAGATTCTATTATTAGGCAATACGAGAATGAATTCTCAAACCTGGGCATAAGCCTAAGCTTTGAGGAAGAAGCGCTCTATGCTATTGCAGAAAAAGCAGCGGTCTTGAAGACAGGCGCAAGGAGCCTTGAGTTGATAATGTTCCAGACGCTGTTTGACTACAGGTTCGAATTGGAAGGCACCAGCTTGAAAGAGCTGAAAGTGACAAAGGCGATGGTGGAAGACCCTGAAAGAGAGTTGGAAAAAACCCTGCAAAGCATGTATAAGGAAGCTGATGCGGCAGGTAATCAGGAAGCAGTGTTAGAGGAATAATTTTCTATTTCATTAAAAATTTAAAACAAGGCATACGGGCTTAGATAATTTTATAAACGCGCCAGTTTACGCTTTGTTCTTATGGTTAAAAAAAAGCTTTATGGCCTGATACTCGACTCTGATGGCACCGTGATGGATTCCAAGGTTAGCCAGTTTAAGTGGCTGGAATACTGCGTTACAGGGCTTTACAAGAAGCCTTTCAATTATCAAAGCTGTGATGAGAAATTCCTGAAAGACTACAATTCTTATTATCACGCTCGAGGGCTGACAGGGATTTACGAACTGTTCGGAATCGATTACGACAAAGATAGGGATTTTCTTTGGGAGCATTTCAACACATGGAAGGTAAAAAATCCTCCATTGATAGTTAAGGGCATGAAAGAGGCGATATCCGAAATTTATGAAAGGTCAAGGCCAAAGCCTGGAAAAGCAAAGGGCTTGAGGATATCGTTGAACACGACCAACAAGTGGCCGTCTTTTGAAAAGCAGTTTTACGAGTCAGGTTTGATAAAATATTTCGATGCGGTATTAACCAGGGAGGACATACCTGAAGTCACCGACGAGCAGGGCAAGGAAAAGCCCTTCCTCTTAAAGCCTCATGTTTATTCTATCGAATGGGCCTTGGATCTGCTTGGCATCGATCCTGAAGAGGCCTTGCACGTCGGGGATACCTTGCATGACATAATTGCCTGCAGGACGTTGAGGAGAAAAGATCCTAATCTTGAAAAAGAGGTTAAGGTAGTTGCAGTGACATGGGGTTTCGAGACCAAGGAGAACTTGGCTTCTGCCAAGCCTTATAAGATAATAGATGATCCTAAGCAGCTAGTCAAAATTGTTGAGAAGCTTGGAGGTTTTGATTAAGATGAAAGTCAGAATGGCTGATAAGGTTGAGCAGTTCAGGACTGTGTGGATGGAAGGGCTCACTGTAAAAATAATAAACCAGGTGAAGCTTCCTTACGAGTTTGAGATTTTGGACTTGAAAAATTACAAAGAGACTGGCGAAGCGATAAGAAACATGAACATCCGGGGCGCAGGTGCTATAGGCGCTGCTGCCGGCTATGCTGTTGCCCAGGCAGCTTTGGAGGCCCCGTCTCAAAGCTATGACGCGTGCTTAAAGTATATTGAAGAGGCTGCGGACTACATTAAAAGTACAAGGCCTACTGCGCAGAACCTTTTTTATGCTGTCGACAGGGTTCTTGGCATGGCAAGGTCTGTCAAGTCTATCCTTGGCGCAAAGCTCTCTGCCAAGAAAGTGGCCCAGCAGATAGCTGACGAGGATGCAAACGCTTGCAAAAGCATTGGCGAGCATGGAGAGCCGTTGATAAAAGACGGATTTAAGATACTCACTCATTGTAATGCGGGCTGGCTTGCTTTCGTGGATTATGGCTCTGCAATTTCTCCGATTTACACAGCCAAAGAGAAAGGCAAGAATGTTTTCGTTTATGTTGGTGAGACCAGGCCTAGGCTGCAGGGCGCTAGCCTTACTGCTTGGGAGCTAAGCCAGGAAGGCATAGAGCATAAGGTCATCGCTGACAACATGTCTGGTTGGCTGATGCAGCTTGGCAAAGTTGACATGGTCATAGTAGGTGCTGACAGGATTGCTGCTAACGGCGATGTTGCTAACAAGATAGGCACTTACGAGAAGGCTGTCCTGGCAAAGGTGAACAAGGTTCCTTTCTATGTTGCGGCTCCGACCTCTACTTTTGATATTAGCTGCAAGACAGGCAGGGATATTACTATCGAGGAGAGGAGTGAAGGGGAAGTATTATATATCAAGGGGTATTGCTCAAAAACTAAGAGCGTGGAAGAAGTGAGGATAACGCCTGAGGGCAGCCATGCTTTGAACTACGCCTTTGACGTGACGCCTGCAAAGTGCATCACAGGAATTATAACCGAGAAAGGCATTATCGTGGCTAAGAAAAAAAGCATTGAAGCTTTGCTAAAATGAAGATAACGATATACTTGCTATTTTTTGTAATGCTAGCATCTTATGTTACAGCAGGCAGTGTAGAGACTGCAAAGGTTTATGTTAATGTTGTAAACAGCCCGCCTGAGATTACTGGCATGGTGACTTCTAACCCTTTGAGCGGTGAGCCTTTAGAGTGCGAAGTTGTTGTCAAGGATGAGATAGAAGGGGTTAAGGTTGAGTACAAGTGGTATAATAATGATGTTTTGATACAGGGCCAGGATGAGAATGTTCTAAGTGAGGATTTCTTTATGGAAGGTGACAGGGTGACTTGTGAGGCGATTCCTAATGATTTGGTTCAGGATGGCGGCTCTGAGAAGGTTTCTGTTGTTATAAAGCCCAAGCCTTTTGCTTCTGCTATAACCGGTGCGGTTGTTGGTTTAGGGAGTAGTATGGGCACATTTAACACTTTTTTGATACTTCTGCTGCTGGCTGCGGTGATATTTAACGTCGCTTATTTTGTTAGGAGAAAATAATTATTTTGTGATTCTTGTTCCTGTCTTTCCTTTTAGTGCTTGGTCTGCTTTTTCTAATGCGCAGATTATGACCTCTTTTCCTCCGCTTTTAAGGAATGATATTGCTGCCTCTATTTTCGGCATCATGCTTCCTGCTGGGAACTGCCCTTGCTTGAGGTATTTTTTTGCTTCGCTTAGCGTCATCTTGTCCAGCTCTCTCTGTTCTTCTTTTCCGTAGTTCAGGCATACTTTTTCCACTGCCGTGAGTATCATCAGCGTGTCTGCTTTTACATCTCTTCCTAGTATCGCTGCTGTCCTGTCTTTGTCTATGACTGCTGGCACTCCTTTTAGCGTCCCGTCTTCCCTGTGTACTACTGGTACGCCTCCGCCGCCTGCGGCTATTACGATATAACCGTCATCTACCATTCTTTTTATGACTTCTTTGTTGATTATTTCTAATGGTGTTGGTGATGGTACGACTCTTCTGTATCCTCTTCCTGCATCTTGGACTATGACCCAGTCTTCATGCTTTTTTCTCATCATCTTTGCTTGCTTTTCCGTGTAGAACGGGCCTATGGGCTTGTCTGGTCTTTTGAACGCCTTGTCTTTTTCTGACACTAGGACTGGCGTGATTAGTGTTATCACTTTTTTGTTGATGCCTTCTTTGTATAAGACATTGTGTAGGCATAGCTCTATCATGTAGCCTAAGCCTCCTTGGGAGTCTGCTACGCATATTCCTAACGGCACATACGGCGCTTGTTTCAGGCCTGCTTCGACTCTTATCATCATGTGGCCTACTGTTGGCCCGTTGCCGTGTGTAAGGACTATGTGATGCCCTTGCTTTATTAACGGTAGAATTCTTTGCATGGACTCTATCGTGTTGTCGAACTGTTCGCTTATCGTCCCTTTCTGGCCTTTTTTTATTATCGCGTTGCCTCCTAAGGCTAGGACTATTCGCTTTTTTTTCACAAATGAAAAAAGATTAAGAAATTTATAAACCTATCTGATTTTTGCCCCTGTTTCTATCTCTTTTTCCGGGGATATTAGCACTATTTTGCCTTTGAATTCCGCTGCTAACAGCATTCCTTCGCTTTCTACGCCTCTTAGCACTGCAGGCTGCAAGTTCCTTACTACGACTATCTGTTTTCCTAAAAGCTCTTCCTCTTTGTAGTGCTGCCTTATGCCTGCTACCAGCTGTACGTCGTGCTCCCCTTCTCCCAGGTCTACCATGAGGATGTAGAGCTTGTCAGCTTTTGGATGCGGCTGTATCTTTGTTATCTTTCCTACCCTTAAGTCTATTTTTTGGAATTCCGAGAACGAGATTTTGTCTTCCATATACAATTCTTTTCCGTGTTCTTCTGTCATTCTTTCTTCCTCCATCTTTGCCTTTTTTTGGATAACCTCTATTTTTTCGAATAGCACTTTTGTTTTTCCTAGGCTTGAGTATTTGTACTTTCCGTATCTCATGTCTTTTAATGATTGTTTTTCGAAATCTTTTATCCCGAGCTGTTTTGCTATCTCTTCTGATGTTCCTGGCATGAAAGGCTTTAGCATTATTGCGGTGAGCCTTAACGCTTCTACAAGGTTGTATAATATGTCTCCTAGTTTTTTCTTGTCTTTGACGTTCCAAGGCTCCTTGTCGTTGACATATTTGTTGGACTCGTTTATGAACTTCCACAGTTCGCTAAGTGCGTTATGCAGTTCCAGCTTTTCCATGTGGTCGCTTATTTTTTTCAGGTTTAGCTTTTTGCAGAGCTCGTCTTTTCCTTTTTGAGGGATTTTTCCTCCAAGGTTTTTTTCTATGAGGACTGTTGTCCTTCTCAGCAGGTTTCCTAAGTCGTTTGCCAGTTCTTGGTTGTGCCTCTCTACTAGTTTTACTTCTGAGAAGCTGCCGTCCTCTCCGAAAGGTATCTCCCTTAGCAAGAAGTATCTGATAGAGTCTAGAGGGTAGTATTTGATTATTTCTAACGGGTCTATTACGTTGCCTAGGCTTTTGCTCATCTTTACCCCGCCTTCGGCATTTATGAATCCGTGGACGAATACTGTTTTTGGCGGTTTTATACCTGCAGACATGAGCATCGTAGGCCACACCACGGCGTGATGCCAGACTATGTCTGATCCGATCAGGTGTATGTTTGCAGGCCAGAACTTTTTATACTTGTTGTCAGGATAGCCTATCGTGGTGAGATAGTTGACCAAGGCATCCCCCCAGACATAGATTATGTGTTTAGGGTCTAGTGGGAAGGGTATTCCCCAACTGAAAGAAGTTCTTGTGATGCTTAAATCTTTTAACGGCTCTTTTAGCCTGTTTAATATTTCGTTTTTCTTCTTTTCTGGAAGCACAAACTTGTTCTTTTTTATATACTCTATCAGTTTATCCTGGTATTTGCTCATCCTGAAGAAATAGCTTTCTTCTTTTATGACTTCTACTGGTTTGTTGTGCACTGGACAGTTGCCGTTTACAAGGTCTTTTTCTGTGTAGTAGTTTTCACATTCTACACAGTACATTCCTTCGTAGTTACCTTTGTATATATCCCCTTTTTTATGCATGCTCTTTAAAATGTGGTTTACCGCTTTTTCGTGCCGTTTTTCTGTAGTTCTTATAAAATCATCGTAAGAGATATTGTATCCTTTGCACATTTGTAGGAAGAGCTTGCCAATTTCTTCTACAAACTGTTCAGGCGACTTTTTTTCTTTTTCTGCACTCCTTTGTATCTTGAGGCCGTGCTCATCCAATCCTGTGCTGAAATGGACTTTCTTATCTAGCCTATGCCACCTTGCTATGGCGTCTGCGCAAATTTTTTCGTAGCAGTGGCCTAGATGCGGCGGTCCTGAGGGGTAGTCTATTGCTGTGCTTATGAAAAACGTTTTGTTCATTCTTTGTTTACTATATTGTTTTGGTGTTTAAAAATTTTTAGTAATATCGTAAAGTTTATTATCCCTGTTTTTTTCAATTATCCTGATGAAAGTCCCAGAAATGTTCGTGCCAAATAAATGCCTTGATGAGAAGACTGAAGAATTGTTGGCTGAGAGAAAAGAATTGTTGGCTGGGAGAAAAAGGAAGTTTGAGTATGCGCCTCAGTTTAACATGTTTAAATCGTCTGATGAGCGTGAGCAGTACTTTTATGACTTGTGGTGCGAGCAGGCTTTCACTTCGGATAATGATCAGAAGCATGCTGTGGTAGAGTCTTACCTCCTAAACGTGCTCGGTGTCTCTAAACAGGTATTTGAGGATTTTAAGGAGATGGAGAGAGACGCTTATTACCAGGTAGGCATGCTACAGGGTGGTGCAAGAGAAAGGAAAAGCGATTTTAAGTCTTTTTGGGGGGATATGCACAAGCTTTATCCTGTTGATTACAGCAAAGAGGATATAGACTTTTTGGTAGAGTCTGAGGTGTATGCCGTTTTCGCTTTGATAGACCAGTTCCAGACTTATGGCGCTAATGGGCTGTTGACTAAGCTGAAGACTAATGCCAATGTGTTCAAGTAATCTTTATATACTCTCTTTTTTCTTTAATGTTCATGCAGGAAAAAGTTTTAGAGAAGATAAAGGAATTTACGAGGCATAATGCCGTCAGGATTACTGACAGGTGCAACTCCGCTATCTTCATAGCCATGGCCATCGCAAAGAAGGTGAACCCTAAGCCGTTTTTGCTCATCCCTGACCAGGGCGGCTGGATATCTTTCAGGACTTATCCGAACATGCTGGGGTTTGATATCAAGGAGATAAAGACCGATAAGGGGATACTGAGCCTGAAGACCCTTGAAGAGGGAACGAAGAATGCTTCTGCGCTTATCATGACCTCTTTTGCAGGCTACTTTGCCGAGCAGCCCTTGAAAGAAATCTCGGAAATCTGCAAGAGGAACCAGTGCCTTCTGATTGAGGATGCCTCAGGCGCTTTAGGCGACAAGGAATTATGCAACGGCGAGTACTCTGACATTATCGTCGGCAGCTTCGGGCGCTGGAAGCCAGTCAACCTCGGATATGGCGGCTTCATCTCTGCCCGCAACAAGGAGCTTTTTGAGCAGGCAAACGAGCCTTTTTCCCTAGTCAAAGTGCATAACAGCATATACAAGGACTTGCTGCCTCTGCTGAACAAGGACAGGCTTGAAAAATTGTTAAGGCTGCAGGCAAGCGTTAAGAAAGAGCTGAAGGGCGTTGAGATATTCCACAAGGGTAAGAGGGGGCTTAACGTCGTTACGGAATACAGCGATAAGGTTTTGAAATACTGTGAGAAGAAAGGCTATCCTTACGTCCTGTGCCCTACTTATACGAGGGTGAGTGAGAAGGCTATTTCTATAGAGCTGAAGAGGCTGGAAATATGAAACTGGTAAAGGTTTTGGTATTCCCTTTCAAGCTGGCTAACGTGGTAATAGTCGCTGCTTTGAAGGCGGTCTTTTTCGATTTTTTTATCAATCTGAAGCATTTTTGGCTGTACACTTTTAATCCGGAGGAGCGTGAGAAGATGAAACGTAAGCTTGAATCTGAGAAGATGGTCAATCTTTTGAAAGACCGCGTGGAAATTGTTGAGAGGCTTTTGTACTCTGTCTTTGAGGACCCTTCTTACACCAAGTCTGACAAGGGGAAGTATGATATCAAAAAATTGAAGGGAGAAGTGAAATGAATTTTATCAAGCAGATTGTTAAAGGCCAGGTAGACGAGGCCACCCATAAGAAATTGGCCAGGTATGGGAAAGGGGAGTACGACCGTGGCCTGCTCTTG
>JAUYDG010000037.1 GCA_030691925.1 Nanobdellota archaeon | reverse complement strand
TATTACAGCACTAGCTCTTTTAAACCAGACAGGAAGGTCCATACTAGACTTCCTACATCCCATATTCAACAACGCATTCTACTTCTTCCTGGCAGTAGCAATAGCTATTTCTATCGCTTACTACATAGCCTCTGTAAACGTCTTGTTTTTTGGCAAGACAAAGAAAAAGAGATACGAAGACTTAGATGAAGAAAAAGTTCCTTTCGTCACGGTGCAAATACCTACAAAAAACGAGCTAGTAGCGATAAGATGCGCGAAAAAATGCCTAGAATTCGACTACCCTAAAGACAGGTATGAAATAATAATAGGTGATGACAGCGATAACAAGTCCGTATCAAAAGAGCTAAACAAATTCGCCAAACAACACAGCATTGTAAAGATCACAAGAAGAGGAAACAACATAGGATACAAGGCAGGAAACCTAAACCACATGCTCAAATATTCCAAAGGAGAGATAATAGTCTTGTTCGACTCAGACTTTATGCCATCAGAAGACTTCCTAAGAAGAATAGTGGCACCATTCCAGCAGGACGAAAACATAAAAGCAGTACAAGCAAGGTGGAAATTCCTGAACCCTAACCAGAACCTCATAACAGTACTGGGCGCAACTATCGTTTCAGTATTCCACCAAATAACACTGCCTTTCATAAACAACCAAAGAAACATAACCTTCCTCTGCGGCTCAGCAGAAGCTGTAAAAAAAGACACACTCACAAAACTTGGAGGCTGGAAAAACGGAAGCCTAACAGAAGACATAGAATACTCGCTAAGGCTGCTGAAAAACGGCTACAAGATAGAATACCTACCTGACCTAGAATGCGACAGCGAAGTGCCATACACGCCAAAAGACTTATACAAGCAACAAAAAAGATGGGCATACGGAGTAATATCCTCATTCAAAGAGCACGGCAAAGACATACTAAAAAGCAAAAACCTAAACCTAAAAGACAAACTCTGCATAAACTTCACATGGACAGGCTACCTAATCTCAGTATTGCTGCTCTTCATGTTCCTGACAGGGTTCCTGAGCTTCATAACACACAGGCCAGAAACCTTTGACATCTCAAAATTCACCTACGAGCTTGGAAGGAACATAATCCTATCAAGCGGCATACTATTCGCCAGCATAGTAGCGCAAGCAAAAAACAAAAACCTCAAGAGCATACCCTCCATGATAGCGTCATCATTCAGCTACGGGCTAATCGTAACATACCACGTCAACATAGGAATATACAAGGTGCTAACAAAAAAAACAATGCCCTGGTTCATGCTCAACAAACAAGGAAACGAATCAATAGCATAACTTCTAGGACAACAAATTTTATAACCAAAAACGAAAAACATCAATGGGGCGAGACAAGATGATGTGCGAGATGTGCGGGAAAGAAAAACTCCAACTATACAAAGCGCTGGTAGAAGGCTCTTTACTCCTAATCTGCGAAAAATGCAAAAAATACGGGGAAGTGCTGTCACTAGAAAAACCCAAATCCGAAGAACAAAAAAAAGAAAAACCAAAACAAGAGCAGAAAAAAGAAGAAGAGAAGCAAGAGGTAGTAATCGATGACTACGCGATGAAGATAAGAGAGGCAAGGGAGCAGAAAGGCCTAACACAAGAGGAACTCGCAAAAGCCGTAGCAGAAAAAGAATCAGTAATACAAAAGCTAGAATCAAACCAGACAGTGCCGTCACTGCAGCTTGCAAAAAAGCTGGAACAATTCTTCAGAATAAGCCTAATAGAAGAATTCGACCCTAACAAGAAACCGGTAAAGGACCTGAACCTCAAGGACGAGACGCTAACGATAGGCGACCTGATAAGGCTTAAGAAAAAATAAAAACCTATATATATTCTAGGCAATTAAGAAAGCAAAACATGAACAAGAAAGAGCTAGCAATCCTGCTGTCAAAACTAAAAACGTTCACAAAACCAAAAGTCGACCTGGAACAGTACCACACAGACGCGGAGATAGCAGCAGACGCGCTATGGACAGCCTACATGGGCGGAGACATAGAAGGAAAAACAATAACCGACCTGGGCTGCGGAACAGGAACATTCGGGCTAGGAGCACTTTTACTAGGAGCTAAAAAAACCTACATGGTAGAAACAGACGAGGAAACGCTAGAATTAGCAAAAGAAAACAAGCAAATGCTGGAAGAAGAAACAGGGCAAAAGCTCAACGCAGAACTGATAAGGAAAGACATAAGAAACTTCAAGAAAAAATCAGACACAGTAATACAAAACCCCCCCTTCGGAGTGCAGAAATCCCACACAGACAAGCTATTCCTGCTGAAAGCCATGGAAACAGCGCCAAAAATCTACTCATTCCACAAGATAGAATCACAAAGCTTCATAAAAAAATTCACACAAGAGCACGGCTATGACTCACAGCTTATAGGAGAATATGAGCTACCTATAAAAAGGGTTTACTTCTTCCACGCAAAAAAGGTATACAAGGTAAAAGTAGGGCTCTGGAGGATCTGGAAGCCAAATCGAAAGGTTTAAAAAACGAAACTAGCACTAAACTAGGCTATGGAAATCAAGGTAATAGAGAAGGAAAAGAACAAACTGAAAATAGAAATAATAGGGGAAGACCACACGTTCTGCAACTCCCTAAGAAAAGAGCTATGGAACGACGACGACGTCAAGGTAGCAGGATACAACATAGAACACCCATTAGTATCGCACCCGGTTCTAACTCTGGAGACGGAGAAGAAAGACCCTAAAAAAGTATTAGAAGCAGCGATAAAAAGGCTTAAAGCAAGGAACGAAAAAATAAAAGACGCTGTGAAACCAATCTTAAAAAAACTTTAAAATGTTTTCTCTCGAACAGGGAAAAAAGCTCGTCAAAGCCGCAAGACAAGCAGTGAATTCTAAACTTGAATCAAGCCCTTTCGAGCTTAAAGGATTCGAAGAGAGGGCAGGAGTCTTCGTAACAATCCACAGCTA
Source organism: Nanobdellota archaeon (assembly GCA_030691925.1). GTDB lineage: Archaea > Nanobdellota > Nanobdellia > SCGC-AAA011-G17 > VGLX01 > VGLX01. The sequence continues at coordinate 705 of JAUYDG010000037.1, read as the reverse complement.
CCCTGAAAACGAGCTAAAAGGGTGCATAGGCTACCCAGAACCTGTATTCCCACTAAACAAGGCACTGATACAAGCAGCAAGAGCAGCAGCATTCTCAGACCCTAGGTTCAGGCAGATACGAAAAGAAGACATGAACAAGATAATCTTCGAAGTGTCAGTACTGACCAAACCAGAATTCGTAAAAGCAAAAAAGCCTGAAGAATACAAGCAAACCATAAAAATAGGAACAGACGGCCTAATCGCTGAATGCGGAAGCTGCAGAGGGCTACTGCTGCCACAGGTAGCGCCAGAACATAAGATGAACCAAGAAGAATTCCTCTGCTGCACCTGCGAAAAAGCAGGGCTGCCATCAGAAGCATGGAAAGACCTAAGCTCAGTAAAGATATACAAGTTCCAGGCACAAATATTCAAGGAAAAAAAACCAGACGGAGAAATAGTGGAAGCAAAAGGTTTTTAACCTGCCCCTGTCCAGAATAGGAAAGGTAAACTTACTTAGTGTTTTGGGCTATTCCCATAACAAGATTATGGGGGCATTACGTCCAAAATTTTGGGTATTATCCCTGAGCTCATCCGCAATCCCATTCATGTTAAAAATGGTTTTGGATTCATCGTTCGGAATGTTTGGCTGGTTTACATCAGCCGAAACACGATCAGTCATGCTGTCGTGTTTAGCCAGGTTACGACTGGCGTTTAAATCAGCGTTGA
>JAUYDG010000020.1 GCA_030691925.1 Nanobdellota archaeon | reverse complement strand
TAGGCATGTCTGGTAGCGGTCCGACGATGTTCGCTGGCTTCAGCTCTTATGACAAGGCTGTTAAGGCTGTTGATGGTTTTGGCATTGAATGTTTTAATGGTGATTTTTTTGTTTGCAAGCCTTCAAGGAATACTTACGAGTTTATAAAATGAAAATAAAGACGGTCATATCTGACTTGGGAAACGTGCTTGTTTTTGTTAATCATCTTTGCGCTGGTTTGGACATTTCTAAGTATAATTTTTTTGATAAGTATCTTATTCGTTCTAAGGTTAGGAAGTACGAGACAGGAAAGATTTCTACCGAGGAGTTTTACACCTGGTTCGGCAGGAAAACATGTGAGGATATTGATCTGAAAAATCTTGACAAGAGGTTTGATAGTATTTTTTCTTTGAACGAGGATATGGCTCGCCTGCTTTATAAGCTGAAGAAGGATTACAGGCTTATAGTCCTTTCTAACACTAATGAAGCGAATCACAGGTTTATCAGCAGGAAGTATGATGTTATGGGCATTTTTGATGATTATGCGCTTTCCTACAAAGTCGGTTATTTGAAGCCTGACAGGAGGATTTACGAGGTCGCTTTGGAGAAGGCTCTCTGCAGGCCTGAAGAGTGCGTGTTCATAGATGATATAAAAAAATTTGTTGACGCTGCTGAAGGCTTGGGCATTAACGCTGTCCAGTATAAGAGCCATGCTTACCTGGAAGAGAAGCTGAGAGAGCTTAAAATTATTTGATTCTTTCAAAAGCTTAAAATACTTCTAGTATTCTAAGCTAACTATGGTTGACCAGAGGCTTTTGGATTCTATAAAGAAGTATTTAGACCAAGGTGTTAGCATTGATTCTGTCAGGCAGTCTTTGCTGCAGAGCGGGTGGTCTGAAAAAGATATTAAAAGTGCTTTGGAAAAAATAACAGGCCAGAAAGTGGCAGAAGAGAAAAAGTTAGAAGAAGTTAAACCTTCTGAGAGCAAGAGGAAGCTTCTTTTTATCACAGGGGGTATTATCGTAGTTTTAATTCTGGCTGTTTCGGCTTACTTATTCTTTTTTAAGGTTGGTTTTTCTGAGGATATCCCTCCTGATTTCGTTCCTTTTGGTAATCTTAATAATTTTATGAAGGACCGGATGATAGGCTATAACCCTTTGGCTCTTGACGCTGTTAGCCCTTTGAAGGATGTTATCCAGGACGGGAGGGTTAATCTTATCATGACTGATAATTTGGGCAAGAAGATAATAGACTGCGTAGGTGTTGTGATAGAGAACAGCCAGATTGTCAGCGTTTCTGTTAAAGTAGATAATCCTTCATTGGATGTCAAGTTTACTGAGAAGGCTTTTGATAAGCTTGTTACTGCTTCTGAGCCTAAGTCTTCTTTCCTTGCCGCTTATGCTAAAAGCGATGTGAAGATAAAGGCTTATGGCAGTAATAATGAGAACAGGCTTGGTTTGCTGGGTGATTTCGTTCAGTACTTTTTCGTGTTCTAAACGTTTAGGATTTGCTTTGCTTCTTCTCTTAAGTGGTTTAGTATGCTGCTAGGAAGCCTTGTTCTGAATCTCAAGTAGCCCATGTTTCTGCTCAGTATGTCGCTTGCCATCATTATGTTAGCTCTTACCAGTCTTTGTTTTATGTCCATTGTTAATGATTCTAGTGTGGTTATTGGGTAGAGGTTTTTTTGCATGAGCATTTTTTCCATGCACTCGTCATGTGGGTATCTCCAGCTTATCACTCTTATGCCCATGCATTTCGCGTATTTTTTCACTTCTGAGGTGCATTTCGTGTTGGTTACCAGCCAAGGCTGCTCGAATCCCAGGTGCTTGACGTCTAGGAATCTTGCGTAGGTGTACATTACTACTTTTAGGTCTGATTTTTTTCCAGGCATGTTGTGGTATTTGCATTCCACCATGTAATCGCTGTTGTTTTTTTTCGCCCAGATGTCTATCTCTTGTTTTACGCATTTTCCTCTTACTATTGTGTCTACTATCGTCTCGTATCCGTATTCTCTTAGAAGTCTTGCTACGAATTTTTCGAACGGGAAGCCTGTAGGGCCCAGCATCATTATCGCCCTTTTCAGGTTGTACCTTTGTGACACTCCTGGCTCTTCTTTTAGTAGGCCAAGGACCAGGTGCAGGATTTCCCTTGTGGTCATCCCGTGGTACGCCCTGTTCTTTACTTCTGCCACTGTCTTGTTTGCCAGGCCTACCGATGCTCCGGCCTGAAGGATTGAGATTTTTAATTTTTTCAGGTCCAGCTTTTCTTCATCGCCGGATTCTTTTATTACATACATATAGCTTTATAGCCATGTTTTGGTTAATAAAAATTGTGTTTTATTCTAGAAGGATTTTTGCTGCCCACATAAATGCTAGTCCTAACAGGAAGAATATGAATGGCATTATCGATTTTTTTATGTCAGTTTCTTTCCTTAGCTCTGGTATGAGGTCGCTGCTTGCTATGTAGATGAAGCCTCCTGCTGTTAATGGCAGCAGGTACATTGTGCTTTCTTGTATCGTTGAGGATAAGACGTATCCTGCTACTGCTCCTGCTACCGCTGTTAAGCCTGAGAGGAAGTTGTAGAATAATGCTTTCATCTTGCCAAAGCCGCCGTATATCAGCACTCCGAAGTCCCCGAATTCCTGGGGTATTTCGTGGGCTATCACTGCTGCTGTCGTTACCACTCCGAGATTTGTGTTTACTACGAAGCTTGCTGCTATTACTAACCCGTCCATGAAGTTGTGTATCGCGTCCCCTACAAGATTTAGATAGGTGAATACGTGCACGTCGCATTTGCCCTTGTGGCAGTGCCTCCAGTGCAGCACTTTTTCAAGCACATAGAAGGCTACGAACCCGAGTATAACGTAAAGGAATAGCGCCTCACTGGCGTATTTTTCAAGTGCTTCCGGTATGAGGTGCAGGAATGCTCCTCCTATCAGGGCTCCTGCAGAGAATCCTACTAGCAACAGCACTATCTTGTTGAGGAGTTTTTCTTTGAATGCTAATGTTAACACCCCTATAAAAGAGATTAAGCTGACAATAATCGTTGCTGTGATAGCCCAGAAAAGTGCTGAAATCATTAGCAGTTCTTGGTATGTTTTTGTTTATTAAGCTTTCTGAAAGGTTAATAAAGCTTGTAATCTTGGGCTAGTTTATGATAAGGGTTGTTTGTGTTGGCAAGATGAAGGATGATTTGAGAAAAATCTCCGAGGATTATTTGAAAAGGATTAAGGGCTTTGCCAAGATTGAGGTGGTTGAGGTTAACGAGTATAAGTCTTCTAATGTTAGCGAGA
>JAUYDG010000151.1 GCA_030691925.1 Nanobdellota archaeon | reverse complement strand
TGCATAGCGCATCACAGGAGCAAAGGGCAGCTGCCAGCATGCTTTTTCACAAAAGATGCAGAAAAAACTTATGACAGGAGCATCGAGAGGTTCATAGAAGTAAATAGTTAATCTTTCTTTGTATCAGGCTTTCAAAAAGGTTAAATAACAAGCTTCCTTATAATAAGCCATATGCTGGGATTTGCGAAGAGGATGTGGGCGAGGCATAAGGTGTTAACAGTGCTTATCTTGATAGCCTTTGGAGTGTTAATCGTTTTTTTTTCCACTAAGGCTTTCTTGTATGTTAAGTTCCTGCTGGGCAATGACATAATAGTAAAGCTGGAGTCTGACAAGGAAGATCTTTTCATAGTCAAGGGAGAAGAAGGCCTGATCAAGTTCAAGGCTTCCGTCACCACCAATCCTTTCTGCACTGCCCAGTGCGAGTACGCTTTCAGGGACCTAAGCCGGGACTTGTACCTAGACAAAAACGTCTCAGTCCTTAGGCCAGGCAACCCGCTGGAGAAAGAGTATAAGCTAAAGGTGTTGATGCAAGGCATAGGCCAGGACTTATACCGCTTCGAGATGGAATGCAACAGCGTGAACACCTGGCTCTGCCACACAGAAGAAGACGTTACAACGAGAAGCATGCTGATAACAGTTAATTACGACCTGAACGAAGAGGACAAGAGGCTGAAAGAAGAGACCAAGCCCGTCTTAGAAAGTTTAACAAAAAGACTGGAAACATCCATCGGCAAGAAGGCAAGACTTGACGAAGCCATGATCCTCCTCAATAAAACATTAAACATAGAACGTCTGGAAGAAGAGTCAGCCAGCATCAACTTGATGATCGCAAGAAGCGAAGAAGACCTTTTGCTGTTCAAAGACCTGTTCAGCCAAAACAAGTACAGCCTAGCATCCCAAGGCGTAGCAGGGCTGGAACAAGAATTAGAAAAAACAGAGCTGTCAGTAGAAAACTTAACATTTAACATGGAAAGTGCCTTGGCATCTTATAACACCCTTGTAGAAAACGTTTCAAATGTGAGGAACAGCCTGGAAAAACTTCGAGATAACATGGTAGAAGATGAAAGTTTCATAACCAGCCTTAACAAGACAGTTGAAGAGTTCAACCACGCAACCAAGGTTTTGAATGAAAAGACAAGGCTTGAAGAAAAGGAAGACGCCCTTAACAACGTTTCGGAAAAACTAAACCAGTTATCAGCAACATGGCAGAACCTCACCAGCGCCCTTCCTTTAAGCAACTCAACTGTCGACAGCTTGGAAGAGACCTACCTAGGACAAGTATCCTTATCAGAAACTTACAATCCAATAAGCCTGGGCATAATATTTGAAGAGCCGGAGCCTAAGTGCTGCTTATTCAAAGAATGCAAGGCCTGCTGTGTCAGCGAAGACTGCAAGAACAGCCCAGACACTTACCCGGTAATGCTCTTGCACGGCCATGCTGTGAGCGAAGGGATATCAGCAGAGTACAGCCTGGAAGGCTTCACCAAGATACAGAAAATGCTGGAAGAAGACGGCTATCTAAACGCAGGTACGGTAACGCTGTACACCCCTCAAGCAGGCTCTCAAGGGCTGTGGGGCCTATCAGGAACACCTGTCGTGGTCAGGAGCAGCTACTATTTCGATGTTTTCCAAGAAACCCCTGAAAACTATGTCGTGGTGCAGACTAAGAGCGAAAGCATAGACACTTACGCGATAAGGCTAAAAGAATTAGTTGATATCGTTAAGTACAGGACTGGCAAGCCAAAAGTGAATATAGTGGCCTTCAGCATGGGAGGCCTAGTAGCCAGGAGGTACTTGCAAGTCTTCGGAAGCCAAGACGTGAACAAAGTTATACTAATCGGAACTCCGAACAGCGGGATTGTAGGCGAAGTTGCAAAAGTATGCCCCCTGATAGGAGCAGAACTTGAGTGCAGAGACCTTACCGAGGGAAGCCTTTTCCTTAACAAGCTCAACAGGGGGCAAAAGCCAGAAATACCTGTTTATACGATAGTCGGCACCGGCTGTGAGATGGACGGCGGGATAGGAGATGGGATAGTATTAGAAGACCATTCAACAATACCCTGGGCAGAAAATTACATAATACAAGGCGTTTGCAGTGGCAAGCTCAATCCCTTGCACTTAGACCTTCTAAAGCCTGACGCTTACCCGGAAGTTCACCAGCTCATTCTGAAAAGTCTGGAACCATAACCTAGATATAATCCCCTAACTTACCATCAGGACAGTATTTTTTCCTTGAAGGATTCTACGCGAACCACAACTAAGCCCTTATCTTATCTTTTATCTTCTTAACCAACGCTTCTGTTTCTTCTATACTAACGTTGTCAACGTGCCTTTGAGGCTCTAGGTCCTTCTGCTGCGACTTCTTCACGAGGTAATCAACAACTTCCTGGTGCTCTGACCTGCTTACAGGTATATCTTTCTTTGCCATGGCTTAATGAAAGTAGGTTTTAGTATAAAAAGTTTATTTTTTTAAGAACAATAGGTATTTATATAAAATAATCTAAATAGTAAACAATGAAAAGAGAGATACTTAAGAAATCGATAGTTTTCAGAATAGTTTCCATTACAGTGATGGCCGCATTCTTCTATTTTTATACTGGATCGTTTAAACAAATGACACTATTAACTGCCTTGGTAGAGATTATAAAAACTATACAGTATGTCTTGTTTGAATTATTTTGGAAACGATATAAGGAGAGAGTAAAAAAGCATGAAAAATAGGTGTTCTAATTACAAAAATTATATAAACCATTAAACCATCCCACAACAAAGAGGTGATTGGAGGGTGTGCCTTTGGCATTCTCTCCACCTTTCTTAAAATTGTTCCAGAACTAAACAAAGACTATATTATGCTCCGCTTAATTATATTGGATATACAATATAAATAAATAAAAAAAAGGAAAAGGGGGAGTAGCAGGTTAAGAAAAAGCTATGCTACCTCCCCTCCCCTCAGCTTGGCTGCTTATCCACAGACTTCCTTGTAATCGGCGGGCGTGTCAGCCTTAGGCATAAAGATCCAGCAAAAGATGTACGGCCAAAAACTGATGCCGTACAGCAAGAAAAGGAGGCACCATATGAGCCTCACAATCCATGCCTGAATCTTCAGCCTATAAGCGATGCCCGCGCAGATACCACCGAAGTCGCCTGCATCTGGGAACCTATAGATCTTTTTTGCCATAGAGAACCTCCTTCTCAGGCTTCCTGTAAACCTGAATACGTTTTTTGAGCAATCCCGGGTGCAAAGACTTCAAGCATCTGGTCTTGCACCTCCATCTCTTCTTTTTACCCATCTCAGCCTCCATCAGCCCATGAAAGGCGCCGGCAAAAACGTTAAGACAAATATTAACGCACATGCCCCGCCTTTAATCCTGTTTTGCGGAGTGAGGTCTTCCATCTCGTTGTCCAGAAGAGGATGCACCACCCCGCCCATGAAGTACACCAGAACCCCGAAAAACAGCCAGGTAGAGCTGCTGTAGACGCTGAGGCAGATAATGCCCCACAGGCAAAGAAGCAGGAAGAAGGTGCGCACACCCTTAGCGTAATGCCTGCTCTTCCCGAACAAGGCGTATACAACATGCCCCCCGTCGAGCTGGCCTATAGGCAACAGGTTCAGCATCGTGACAAACAGGCCAAGCCACCCTGCAAAGAGCACAGGATTCATCTCCAAAAACTCCGGAGACACACCCTTCACCAAATAAGCCATAACCGAGTAAAGCAAAGAGCTGCCAATAGGAGACACAGACTTATCAGCGACCTGGGCCATGTCCATGCCTACAACCACAGCAAGCACAGACGCTATGAAACCCCACAAAGGGCCGCCCGCTCCAACATCCATCAGGACGTTCCTGTCCGGTATGGCAGACTTCATCCGGATGAAAGCGCCCATCGTCCCGATCCCAAAAGGCAGGGGGATGAAGTACGGCAAAGTCACGCTGACGCCATGCCTACGGGCGTTGAAATAATGCCCAAACTCATGGACCAAAAGCACAGCCATTACCGTGGCTGAGAAGAGAACCCCTGAAAAAAAGCTCCCCCCAAAAAGGGCCATGCCGCAGTACAAGGTTGTGAAGATGGTCACGAAGAACAGAACGTAGTTTAAAGTTTTACCACCCATATTAACCTCCTTTTGTAAAGTTTCAGCTTAAGGCCAGAGCCTGCCGATGTCTAAGTAAGTGGCGAAGGCCATGAGAAGGATGAGCAGGTAGAAGAACACAGTCTGAATAAAACGCTCAGTCTTCTTCTTCAACGGCTTGCCCCTGATAGCTTCTACGCCTAAGAACATCATGTGTCCTCCATCCAGGATAGGGATGGGCAAAGAGTTCATGATGCCAAGCATAAGGCTTATCACAGCAAGAAAAGAGAAGAAGCTGAAGAACCCGTCTTTAACAGCACCTGTCAAGAAAGTCATGATAAGCACAGGGCCGCCAAGACCTTTCTCAGCCTTTGCCTCTTTAACGAAGAGCTTACCGATAAACTTGTAAGTCGTTGAGTAAGCCTTCCAGGAGAGCTCAGCACTTTTCTTGAAAGCCTTGCCAGCAGGCAAACCAGGAGTGGTGATAATATCTCCCGTTGGCCCGACGCCAATCACCCACTTCTCAATTTTTCCGCCGAACTCGTCTTCCGCTTCCACCTTCACAGGCTTAACCACCACTTCAAGCTCTTGGCCGTTACGAAGAACCACAAATTTTATCGGCTCACCTTTGGACCTGCTAAGCTCCTCACTAAACTCCGGCCAGGTGCTGACACCAACACCATTGACCTTGCTGATCTCGTCACCGTCCTTCAACACCAAGGAAGCGGGCATGTCCTTCGCGACATTGATAGTGGGCTTGAGCTGCTTCATGCCATGCATGTTGCACAGCGTAAAGACTATAATAGCAAATAAGAAGTTGAAAACGACCCCTCCAGCTAAGATCTTCATCCTGGTAAGCTTCGACTTGCTCGTGTAAGACCTTTCAGACTGGTCCTCATCATCGAGACCGACCAGTTTCACGTAGCCGCCTAAAGGGATGGCAGAGAGCTTATACTCCGTCTCACCCTTCTTAAACCCCCATATTTTTTTCCCAAAGCCGATAGAGAATTCCTTAACGCCTACCTTGGAAGTCTTGGCAGCTGTAAAATGCCCCAGCTCATGAACCAGGACTAAGATGCTCAAACCAAGAAACGCTACGAATATGCTTAAAGCTGTGATCAGAATGTCAGACATTTTTCTACACCTCCTTCTTTTTAGAATTTTAGAAATCAAAAAATGGTAGGTTCCCCTACATTTTTATCTCTTTTTTCTACTGTGCAGATGGCTCATTCATCAGCTTACTTGAACAATCCCTAATCCGAATTTCCACGCTCCTGATTGGTTGAATGCATGAGTCTTCTGCTTCTACGTCATGGCACCGCTGAGGAACATCATATCTTCCAAAAGAACCAAATATCTGCTCCACGGCGATCTCAACCGAGAAAATAACCTCTCCCTTTCTGCTCGTATGAAATCTCATAAGCTGCTCCTGATACAGTTCAAACTTGATAGTTTGGCCAACCTGACCGGCAGTGAACGTGATATCCTTTACTTCTATTTCATCACCTCGACCAGTTCGGTTATTCACGTAGAAATATAGCTTGAACTGCCTATCAAAAAGAGCTATATTCCTTTTTTGTCCGCTCCAACGATGCTGGGTATGTTCTATAAAACCCAGATTTATCCCCAACAAGAAGGTTTGCTTAAAGGAACCCTCCTTCCAATCACCCGTTCGCTCACATTGCATAAGCTCGACTTGAAGGGTTGTGTACGCAGCACGCTCCTTTTGGTATTGTAATGCAACAACTTCCGCTCTCCCTCCTTGAGCAAAGAATAGCCCTCCTAATATCATGCCTACTACTAACCACTTTTTCATACTCTTTTCCTCCTTCTTTTATTGAATTTTTTAGGATTTGATTTTTATTACTTCCAAATTTTATATGCTAAAAGACTTACAGTCTTGTTATTTTCAAATTCAGGAGAGGGACAGCCCCACTCTTAACTAGCTGAGACCATCCCTCTTGGGTTATGACTTGGTTACTTCACAAAGCGCTGGCTGTACGAAGGCACGTCAGTTAGTTATTGGCAGTAAGTGTTGGGAAATTTTCCCTTGCAATTATAGGGCGCACAGCAAGGCGTACCATGCAAAGTGCATTGCAGTCCTTCCTCGATGCAACTGGCACCTAAATCCATCCCCAAACCACAGGGCTTGAACTCCCCGGGGGCCTCGCTTTTCTTGTCTTTATTCCTTTCACACCTTTCGATACAGCCATAAAGTCCACGAAGACAATTGTTAGCAGCAACTGCTCTTTCTGGAGTATTCTCCTTCGTTGTCTGATCACACATTCTCATGCACGTTCGAAAAGGGCCTTCACACTCTGCTGGACAACCGGCCCAAGAAACACTTGCAAATGCAAGTACTAAAACCATAGCCAATACTCCTAACACTAATCCAATCTTTTTCATTCTCCTTACCTCCTTCTGGCTAATGATTGTTGCTAATGATTGTTGCTAATGATTGTTAATTGCATCTCCAATACCAAGAACAACCCCTTCCTGCATCATCACTTGTCCGATAGCATCTACAAGTGCAGGGATTACTATAAAAATAACCCCAAGGGCAACAAAATGCGTCACCACCACAAGCGGAAGGATGCTGGCAATATACTTGTCCCGGACATGGACCACTGCCGGCCATAAGATCACCTGCTACCATTATGGGTAAATAACCCTCTGAACAATCTACTGGCTCAACACTGTCCTGTGCAAACGTCGTTCCTGCCCTTAACATCAAAACCATTACCATGGCCATTACCATTGCCAATAAAATTTTCTTCATTCTTAATCTCCTTTCAAACTGTTAAGGTTAATGTTTAACTACC
>JAUYDG010000035.1 GCA_030691925.1 Nanobdellota archaeon | reverse complement strand
CATTACCCTGTTTCTTTTTTGTCAGGTCTTTTATTCTTAGGTTGAGGAATTCCTCTGCTCTTGCCCCTCCATCAAACAATACCATTATGACTGCTTTCATATTCGTGGCAGGGGTGGAGTTTACGAGTTTTTCAGCCTCCTCTCTTGATATAGCTGGAACGTCTTTCTCCTTTATAGACATGTCCATGAACTCTACCAATTCAGGCCGTCCTAACCATTTGTAGAACTTTTTCAAAGTCTTCTTAAAATCAATCTTTGTTTGCTCGCTATAACTGCTCACTACTTTTTTATAGATGTTTTCTTCAAGGTTGGACACCAGCCTTTCCATTTCTTCCTGGCTTACCTCGTCAAAGGGTTTACCAAGCCAATCAGACAGCTTTCTGAGCCCATAAAGGTATTTTAAGATCCTCCTTTTCTCTATTTTCTTCTTAGCCCGGCCTTTGACTGTCTTCCCCATCTTGCAATCCCAGAAAAACTTTAAAATCAGGTCTTTATTCCTCTTATTGAAACTCTCATCTCTTTCAAGCTTATCCAAGGCCATCTCAAAACGCCTGTCCGTCTTATGTATATCAATTTTGTCTTCCATCTTACATACTACTACCTCCTTGACTGCTTAAATATCTGCTTAACACTATATGTTTACGTTCTGTCTCAGCCCGAAAGAAATAGGGAACCGACCAAAAATGAATAATGCTCCGGCCGAGATTTGAACTCGGGTCTCAGCCTCGAAAGGGCTGAATGACTTGTCTTAGTCAAGTTGACCTCAACTAATTTGACCGGACTACACCACCGGAGCAAAAACGGTTTATATGTTTAGGATTACTAAACCCAATCTCTTTATAAAATTTTTGAATTAGTTTTTTACTGCCAATATAGGTTTCTGGTGTGCCATTAAAGTTCCATTTTGAAGTTTTATACCCGAGTATACTCATGGCTTTTTTAAAATCTTTTCTAAGAGTGGGACTTCCGCACGTAAACCATATATAAGGGTAGTTTCTCCCAGTTATTGGAATTACACTCCCGTCAGTATCAATTAACCCCCTTATACATGCTTTAAGGTGGTTTTTTGATTTAAATACCCAAAGAGGGATGCATGCTTTGTTCTTAATCTTATTTCCGGATTTTAACCCATAATTTTTTAATGTAAATAGTAGATCCTTACTGCCTATTGTGAGATAGAGTTCTTTGTTTTTTTTATGCTGATACGTCCCCATGTCAAGACCAAAGAGCTTTTTTATTAAAGGTTTCACATAATCAAGAAGGTAAGCTTTGTCTTTTTCACTGTCGCCACAAATTCTTATATAATAAAACCCTTTTTTTTTCGGATATGTTTCCATCCCCTAAAATAATCCCTATAAGTTCTGCTAATTCAACTGAGTATTTTTTTGATAAAATTTTCACTTTTTTTTCTTGGGGCTTTGATATTTTTCCACCTTTACTTCTCCCCCAATTTTTATCAAGTTTTTTAATGATATAATGATTATAGTCTAATCTTGATAACCCGCATAATTTCTTATACAATGCTTCTGACAATAATACTTTTTCGTACCTTAAATCTGATTTTAAATAATTTGAAGATATCCCTAATAAATCACCAAATTTATTCCAATTTAAATTTTTTATTTGTTTAGTTTTTTCTATTAATTTCCTTTGAAACCCTCTTTTTAGTTTTATTTTATATTCCATAAATTGGTTTTAAAATGTTAGAATATTTAAAGTTTATGATTGATTTATCTACACTTATAAAATTAAGGAAATATATGAGCCCGGCGCGATTTGAACGCACGACCCCCGGCTAGCTTCGACCACCGCCTTAAACTTATTGTAGCGGTGCTGGTCATATAAGACCGGTGCTCTAGCCAGACTAAGCTACGGGCTCATTTAAGATTAACCCAGAAAAATCACATATTTAAACTTTTTTGTTACTCGGCGTTGGTCAAATCTTCTAGTTAGGGGTAAACATCTTGAATAATTCTTGAATAATAATCGTCCGCTGAAAAATCCCCCCGTCGAGCCCCTCAATCTATTTATTCAGGTTATAGCCCGCAAATTTGGGTATTTCAGAGGATTTGACCATGACCTATCTGGAATACCCCATCTGCTTGCGGTGGGGAGGTTCACTAATATTCAGTTTCGCATTTAGGCTCGTCATTAGGATATAAACAGGGAATACCAAGATCTACACAATTCTTGCCTTCCAATTCTGGGTGGGTAAATAATCCAGTATTAATAAAATTGCCGCACTCCTCATTAATGCAATACTGCCTGCAAACACCTTCTGCATAGTTTAGAGCATCGCTAGAAATACCCTCAGTTTCCTGCTCAACTTCAGCAGAAGGCAAAGCAAAAAATATGACAGAACCTGTTATTATCACGACAGCAGCGATGATAAACCATTTGTTAACTACTATCCTCTTAACATCCTCTGTTAATGGTGCTTTCTCAACTTTTTCCTCAACACTCTCTTTCAACCTTTCTTGCTCTTCAGGCTTGGCAGCCTCTTCAAACGGCATTTCAGGAGGCGCTTCTGCAATCTCTTCCCTTGCTTTCTCAAAAGCCTCATTGATCTCAAACTCAGGCCAGTCATACTCCAGCAAGACCTGCCTAAGCTTATCTTCAGAAACACCCCTTGTCAGCTCTTTTTTAATATAATCCAAAAGCTCTTGGCTGACCATTAAGAAATTTAAAGGATTTGAATTATTTAAAGCTTATTCAAAAACATTTATAAAAAACAAAAAAGACCTAACAACTAAAATGCTGATAGGAATAGTGGGCAGGACAAATACAGGAAAGAGCAGCCTGTTCAAGGCAGCAACCCTAGCAGAGGTAGAAATAGCCAACAGGCCATTCGTAACGATAAAACCATCTCATGGCATAGGATTTGTAAAAGTAAACTGCCCAGACAAAGACTTCGATGTAAAATGCAACCCGAAAAGCGGCTACTGCTTAGACGGCAACAGATTCGTACCTATAGACCTGCTAGACGTGGCAGGCCTGATAAGAGGCGCCCACAAAGGAGCCGGGCTAGGGCTACAATTCCTGGATGACCTAAGGCAAGCAGACGCTTTGATAGAAGTGATAGACGCATCTGGAAGCACCAACGACAAAGGAGAACCAGCACAACCAGGAAATTACAACCCCAGAGAAGACATCATAGTTCTGGAAGAAGAAATAGACATGTGGTTTTACGGCTTAATAAAAAAAGGATGGGACAGGCTAGCAAAGCAGATACAGCAGGAAAAACTCGAAGTAGTAAAAGCCCTAGCAAAACAATTCTCAGGACTGAAGATAACAGAAGAGATGGTAGAAGACACGATAAAAGAACTAGACCTGTACAAGAACATAACCAGCTGGACAGAAGAAGACCTAAAAGGATTAGCTATCACGCTAAGAAAAAGAAGCAAACCAATGATAATCGCAGCCAATAAGATAGACTTGCCAGGAGCAAAAGAAAACCTTGAAACACTTAAGAAAGAATTCAAAGACTACAGCATAATACCCTGCTCGGCAGAGGCAGAAATAGCCCTAAGAGAAGCCGCAAGAAAAGGGCTGATAAGATACGTGCCAGGCGAAGACAATTTTCAGATACTAAAAGAAGAAAAACTTAATGAGCAACAGAAAAAAGCTCTCGAATTTATAAAAAAAAGCGTTCTAGACGTTTACGGCAGCACAGGAGTACAAGATGTACTAAACATGGCTGTATTTGAACTGCTAAAATACATACCCGTCTACCCTGTAACGAACAACAGATTGGAAGACAAAGACGGAAGACGACTACCTGACTGCTTCATAGTGCCGGAAGGAACAACAGCATCAGAATTTGCGTTCAAAATCCATTCAGACATAGGAAACAATTTCGTAAAAGCAATAGACCTGAGAACAAAACAAGCCATAGGAAAAGACCACAAACTAAGAAATTCTGATGTAATAGAAATAATGACGAGTAAATAAAAAAATGTTAGCCCTTGGAATAGAAAGCACTGCACATACATGGGGAATAGGGATAATAAAAGACAAAAAGATACTTGCAAACATAAAAGATACCTACACGACTGAAAAAGGCGGCATCGTTCCTATGGAAGCGGCAAAGCATCACGAGAACGTTTACAAAGAAGTGATAGAAAAAGCCTTAACGCAGGCAAAGATAAAACTAAAAGATTTGGATTTGATTTCTTATTCTTGTGGGCCAGGATTAGCGCCATGCCTAAGAGTGGGATTGAAAGTTGCGAAAGAACTAGCTAAGGATTATAACAAACCTTTAGTCCCATGTAATCATTGTATTTCGCATCTGGAGATTGGCAAATTAGTTACAGATTGTAAAGACCCAGTATTACTATACGTTTCAGGAGCGAACACGCAAGTCATAGCATTTGAAGGTGACAAGTACAGGATTTTTGGAGAAACGTTAGACCAGGGCGTAGGAAACTTTTTGGACGCATTCGCCCGCCATACCGGTTTAGGATTCCCAGGAGGACCTAAGCTTTACGAATTATCACTTAAATCGAAAAACCTGATAGAACTGCCGTATGTTGTGAAAGGTATGGACGTTTCGGTATCAGGATTGCTAACTAATTTGAAACAAAAATATGACGCAGGAAAATACAAAATAGAAGACTTAGCTTACTCCTGCCAAGAAACAGTATTCGCAATGCTGTTAGAAGTTGCTGAAAGAGCGATGGCACACTGCCAAAAAAAAGAACTCCTGCTAGGCGGAGGAGTAGCCTGCAACAAAAGACTACAAGAGATGGCAAAGACGATGTGCGAGGAAAGGAACGCAGAATGTTTCATACCACCCAACGACCTTTTAGTCGACAACGGCGCGATGATATGCTGGCAAGGAGTACTAGAACAGAAAAATGCAGTAAACTCAGAAAAGGCTGACATAAAACCTTACGAAAGAACGGATGATGTAGTTGTGAATTGGTAGATGAAAAAAAATTATAAAAACCTACTATTATTGACTGTTACACTTATCCTTTTTTATATCGGTGGAGAATTAGTTACTAGGATGATTTTATATAAAGATGGGAATCCCTTCACAATAGATTACCCATCAAATTTAGAAGGATATAGGGATTATAACCATAATTTACAAAAAACTAATAACACGTTCAGGATTGAAGTGCTGGGGGATTCTTTTACTTATGGACTTGGAGTTTACAAAACTGAAGATACTAGCCCAAAAGTACTTGAAAAAGTGCTTAATAAAAATGAAGAGGGCATAATATACGAAGTGTTTAATTTTGGTAGACCTAGCCATGGTACAGAAGATGAGCTAAATACCTTAAAAGATTATGGTCTAAAATATAAACCAGACCTTGTAATTATTAATTTCAATATTAACGACATTGAGTTTGAAGGATATAACGACCCAAATGTTATCAAAAGAAAAGTAGATGAAATGAGAGTTAGTTTAAGAAATAAAAACGGGGAATTTCCACATTTTTATTATTTTATACTAAAAAATTTAGCAGAAGAATGGTGCAGACATGCCCCACCGCCGCAGTGTGGATATCTTTCCCATATAAAAGGACTATACAAAAGCGAAAATTGGGGAAAAGAAAAAAACCTGTTAAAAGAAATAAAGATTCTAGGAGACAAAAATAATTTTAAAACGGTCATAGTTATATTCCCCCTTATGATACCCCATGAACACGAACCAGAAGAACTTTATAATAAGATAAAAAACGGATTAGAGCAAGGACTTGCAGTATTAAATCTTTATGAATATTACCAAGATTATGATTTTGAATCAATTCGGGCAAATTATTGGGATTATCATCCAAATGAAAAAGGGCAAGAAATAGCAGCAAAAGCAACTTACAATTATTTAATTGAAAAAAATCTTATTCCTGATGCAGAAAACAGAACTATTCTCCAAATTTAGTTTTCAAGTCTTTTCTACATAACCCCAACCCTTACATGCACCTTTAGAAGGGAATTTGTCACTTATTTTTGAGCAGTGCTCCTGTATTGCAGCAATATCCCCTTTAAAATTATTTTTTTTACTGGCCATTAATCCATAGCAAAAATGCATCATATCAGAACCTGGAATATCTGCACATAATTTTTCCCCACCCTCCAAATCCACTTTGCTCGTTACGTCTGCATAACAGAAATATCTCCAATCTTCATCTTCTATTTTTTGGCTACAATATTCCCTTGCAGCTTCTACATCCCTATATGCAATCGTCTTTGCTACACAAATATATCCGGTTATTGGATCAGAATATTTTTTACATACTGATTCTATTCCTCTCAAAGCATCTCTAGAGAATGTTGCAGCCACACAATAACCCTTAGCATCGAAATTGTTACTGCACCCAGGATCTTCCTTTAAGGTACGGATACATATCGCACGATAATATCTATCTTTGATATCTGCACACCAATGTTCTACTGCTTTTTCCATTTCTTTTGGATACGGTTCTAATTCTTTTTCAGAAGGGAATATTTTGAGATACAGCAAAGCTGACAACATTAAGATTGTTACAACAAAGAGCACAAAAATAGTTTTTTTAGATACATTACAACTCATTTTAAAAGAGGTATTTATTCTATGATTTATAAATTTTATGGCAAGGTATTTTAAACTAGTCAAACATTTCTTGGTCCAATAGACTGTGGTTAGCTTAGTAAAGTATTTAAATTTAAAAATTTTCGGATACTATGCAAGAATCGTTGGTAGTTTTATTAATTTTATTATTAAGTAGGTTGCGTCACAGAAAAAATTGAAAAATAAATAACAGAACAAAAGGAGGTCAAGAAAATGGATTTGTCAAACAAAAAAGTGCTCATGGTTATAGCACCAGATGGCTTTAGAGATGAAGAATACTTTGTGCCAAAACAAGTATTAGAAAATTATGGTACAAAAGTCATAACAGCATCAAAAGAAAAAGAGGCCATAAGCAAAATCGAAAAGAAAAAAGTTAAAATTGATATTTTGCTAAAAGATGCTACCGCAGATTATGATGCAGTTATCTTTGTCGGAGGTCCAGGCTCAGCCACTTACTTCAATGATAAGACGGCCTTAAACCTGGCAAAAACTGCTTACGAAAAAGGAAAAATAGTAGCAGCAATATGCATAGCACCAGTAATCCTAGCAAACTCCGAAATATTACAAGGTAAAAGAGCAACAGTGTGGTCCAGTGAAGGAAAAAAACTGGAAGAAAAAGGAGCCATATACACTGGAAAACCAGTAACCCAAGACGGAAAAATAATAACTGCTGACGGACCTAACTCAGCAAGAGAATTCGCAGAAACAATAGCCAAAGCACTAAAAAGTTGAAAATGATAATCGACAACATCAGCATAGAATGGCTGGGCCATGCAAGCTTCAAAATAAAAACAGACGGAAGCACAATCTACATAGACCCTTTCGACATAAAAAGCGAAGAAAAGGCTGACATAATCCTGATAACACACGGGCACTACGACCACTGCAGCATAAACGATATAAGGAAAATAGCTCGGGAAGGCACGGTCATAGCAGCACCGCCAGACTGCCTAAGCAAGGTGTCAAGCATCAACAAAGTCAAGATCATACCGGTAGAGCCAAATAAGAGTTATGATATTAACTCTCTAAAAATAGAAACCGTACCAGCTTATAATATAAACAAAAAGTTTCACCCAAAAGAAAATGACTGGGTAGGCTACGTGCTGAACATTCAAAACAAAAGGATTTACCATGCAGGCGACACAGACGCTGTTCCAGAAATGATGCATCTACAAAACATTGACATAGCCATGCTGCCAATTGGCGGAACATACACTATGGATATTAAGGAAGCAGCAAAAGCAGCCAACATGATAAAACCAAAAATACTCATCCCCATGCATTACAACAAAATACAAGGGACAGAAGCGGAACCAGAAGAGCTAAAGCAAAACCTGATGCCGAACATAAGAATGGAAACCTTATAATTATAGATTCTTTATAGAAAGTTATTTAAGTATAAGAAGGGTATTTTGAAATATAGTTAGAGGAATAAATAAGAGGTGAAAGATTGGTCTTAATAGGTAAGAAAGGGCAAAAACAATCATTATTTGACTGGTTCCTGGGAAAAAAACCTAAGGAACTGCCAATAACAGAGGCAAAAGAAGAAAAAACGCTATTCCAAATAGAAACATTAAAAGAAATTATAGTACTGCCAGAACTAAAAGACGCGACCATAATGAATGTAAAATACCCGCTAATTCCTCCTTACGCTTACGCCCACATATACTGGGATACAAAAGAAAACGAACTGGTATACGCTGTAGAAGAGCCATTACTAAATGAAGAAGAAAACAAAGTCCGAGAAAGACTAGAGGAAGGAATAAAAGAGCTCATCAACATCAGCTTCCTGAACATAAAAGAAACAAACAAGATCATAGAATACCTGGAAAAAAACCTCAGAGTCCTGCTGACAGAATACAAGATAAGCATAACCCAGGAAACATTCCTAAAAATGATGTACTACCTCTACAGAGACTTTGTAGGGCTAAACGAGATAGAACCACTAATGAACGACTATTTCATAGAAGTCGTAGAATGCAACGGAAGCCAAACACCTCGCTACATAGTACACAGGAAATACAGGCACATAAGAACTAACATAATATTTCCTGACAATAGAGTGCTTATGAGCTTCGTAGAAAAAGTCGCGCAAAAATGCGGCAAATACGTTTCTTATGCATCTCCACTACTAGATGGTGCTCTTCCCGACGGATCTAGAATAAACGCTACCTACACGGTAGATATCAGCTCCAGAGGACCTACGTTCAGTATCAGAAAGTTTACAAAAGAGCCGTGGACCCCTATAAGACTGATGGACTTCGGAACAGTATCGCCAGAGATATTAGCTTACTTATGGCTGCTAGTAGAATACGAAGCAAATATGATGATAATAGGGGGGACAGGCTCAGGAAAAACCTCATTCCTAAACTCATTAGCCTTTTTCATACCACCAGCAGCAAGAATCATAACTATAGAAGACACTAGGGAATTAAACTTATTGCACGAGAACTGGCTACCATCAGTAGCAAGAGCAGGAACAGGCCTGGCAAACATAACCGGAGAAAGACACGGAGAAGTAAGCCTGTTCGACCTGCTAAGGGAAAGCTTCAGGCAAAGGCCAGACTACGTGATAGTAGGAGAAATAAGGGGAAAAGAAGCATTTGTATTATTCCAAGGAGCCGCGAGCGGCCACCCAACTATGAGTACGATGCACGCAGAATCAGTGGACACCATGGTAAAAAGGCTTGAAACACACCCGATAGACTTGTCACCAGCCTTGGTAGAAACCTTAAACATAGTGTGCGTGATGATACAGACCAAAGTTGGAGGCAAGCCTGTAAGAAGGCTTAAAGAAGTTGTGGAAATAATAAGTGTACCCAGTGAAGGAAACGCTGTGGTCAATACGCCGTTCGTAAGAGACCCTGCAAGAGACGTATTCTTCTACAAAACAGACAGCAGAATGCTGGACAAAATATCAAAAGAGCATGGAATACCAAAAGAAACTTTGCTAACAGAATGGAAAAGGAGAGTAAACCTGCTGATGGCAATGTACCAAAGAAAAATGTTCGGCTTCAAAGAAGTATATGAAGTGATAAACCAATACTACAAAATGCCTCAAGAGGTTTTAAGGAGATTCGGGCTAAAATGACGACGGAAGCCATAGAACAAGCAGCAAAAACTATAATAGAAATCGCATACGAGTACGAAACAGCATTGCAACAAAAAGACAAGAAAAAAGCGGAGCAAACAAAAGCCTACATACTAAAAGTCTGCGACAACCTCAAAAGAACAGCCAAAGAAGAAAGAAAAAATGAATGACATCAAAGTTCTAGCAAAAAGAATAGAAACACTAGCCCAAGAAATAAAAAAATACAGAGAAAACAAAAAAAAATTTTTAGAATCAGTAGAGGAATTTAAAAAAACGCACCCTAACGAAAAGGATTACAAAGAAAAACTGAACATTTTTCTAAAAGGAAGAACTATAGAAGCTTGGACGTCCTACTTCGATTCCTACATAAGCCAATCATTCAACGAAATAGAAGCAAAAACTGATGAAATAGCAAACCAGCTTACACAAAAAGAGACAGCAATGCCCATAGAACAACAACCAATATTCTACTTAAGCAAAAAAGAAGAAAAGAAATACAAAGAAGAACTAAGAATAGACGAAGAATACATAGAAAGGCTAAGGCCAGAAGAAAGCAAAGAGCTCCTAATATTAAAAGACTACACGGTCTACGAAGCGAACCCTTACGGCAAACTAGCTAATAGCTTCGTAGAAGAGTACTCTGAAAAGCTAATCAAAAGCATGCCAAAAATGTACGAAAACCTCGTGCATGCGCTAAGAACCTCTGACACAAAAATACTATCCAAAACTTACGTGAGCATGATGCTGTTCACAGCAATAATCGTATCATTCGTAACGCTGCTCACAGCCCTGCTTATATCACTATTCGGAGCAGAAATAACCATATTCAAAATAATCCAAACAATATTCCAAAGCATAACCCTAAGCGCAGTGGCAGGAATAGCAACCCTAGCTGTGTTCTTCTTCATACCCGTGTCACAAGCTAATACCAGAAGAAGACAGATAAAAAACGACCTCCCGTTTGTCATAATACACATGGCAGCAGTCGCTGGCTCAGGAGCCCATCCAATATCAATGTTCAACCTCCTCTTCAGCTCAGGAGAATACAAAGGGCTAGAGGGGGAGATAAAAAAGATAATCAACTACGTAAACCTATTCGGCTACAACCTATCCACAGCCTTGAGAACAGTAGCGTTGACAACACCGTCAGAAGAATTCAGAGAGCTACTCCTGGGGCTAGTAACAACAATAGAAACCGGAGGAAGCCTAAAAGACTACCTGACCGCAAAAGCAGACGAGGCCATGGTAAACTACCGGCTAGAAAGGAAAAAGTATATAGAAATATTAGCAACATACGCTGACGTCTACACAGGAATACTGATAGCAGCGCCATTGCTCTTCTTCGTAACACTGGCAATAATCCAGATGATGGGCGGGGCAATAATGGGCTTAAGCGTAAATATCATAGCAACCGTAGGCACTTATGCTATACTGCCTTTGCTAAACATGGCTTTCATAGTATTCCTAAACTTCACACAACCAGAGTAAACTTCAATGTTAGGTAAA
>JAUYDG010000139.1 GCA_030691925.1 Nanobdellota archaeon | reverse complement strand
TTTAACGATTAATAAAAATCCTACCGGCAAGTGGTTTGCTAATTTTTCAGTTGTGAAAGAAATCGAGGTGAAACAGAAGAAGCTTGATAAGTGTGTTGGTATTGATGTTGGCCTTGAAAGCTTTTATGCTGACAGCGAAGGCAACAAAATTGACAATCCTAGGTGGTTTAGAAAGTCTGAAGAAAGGTTAGCTTTTCTACAGAGAAAGCACTCTAGAAAAAAGAAAGGAAGCAACAACAGGAAGAGATCCAGGTTGAAAATAGCTAAGCTGCATGAAAAGGTGGTTAACCAGAGGAACGATTTTTTGCATAAAGAAACAAGAAAACTAGCTGATAATTACTCTCTAATTGCTGTTGAAAAACTATCTATAAAGAATATGGTTAAGAATCATTATTTAGCAAAGTCAATTAGCGATGCTAGCTGGCGAAGATTTCTACAGTATTTGTCCTACAAAGTGGAAGAGGCTGGTGGACGAATAGTAGAAGTTGACGCTAGAGGAACATCACAGTGCTGCATTTGCGGGAACAGGGTTAAGAAGTCGTTAGCAGTGAGAACCCACAAATGCAAAGAGTGTGGTCGAGTATTGGATAGGGATGTGATGTCAGCAATCCTAGTCAAAGCATCAGCTTTGAAAGAATATACCGCAGGGACCGCGGGAATCAACGCTTGCAAAGATGTTCAGTTAGGAACGTCGATGAAGCAAGAATGGACTAGCGAAGTTTAAATAGCTAGATACCCTCATGGCTTGCCTTGGGGAGGTTCATGAAAAAGAGCTATTCTGTATGGGATATCGAAAAACTGGTGGAAGAGGTTAAGAAGGATTTTCCAGGTGCAGAGATACATTTGGATAAGGAGCTGGCGTTTTACCATTTCTACATACCGGAAATAGAGGAGGATATTAAGAAGTATACTATAAGGTTCAGGCCTGGCTGCATAAGGCTGCCATCAGGAATTGTTGCCGGGAGCAGGAGCACAGGGTTCGTGCCTTGCTACGAAACAGACCCTTCAGACAAGGCTTACCGCAAGGAAGTGGGGCATATCCGCGTAACAGACGTACTAGTGTCTACTGTCAAGGATTTTTCTGCAGAAGACGCACGGCTGGACGGCTTCAAGAACAAGAGAGAGATGGTAAAAAGGGTATCAGAGATATACAACTATAAGCTTAAGCCTGATGATTACATTTCTATGTACCGGCTTGATAGGTTGTTCAGGAAGAAATAACTGGTTTAGTAAGAGGTTGTTCTGGTTAAGTGGTATGGTTTGTCATCTGGAAGTTTGATTTGTCCTAATAGCCATAAGTGGTCATTGATGTGAATCGAGTCTATGTGGGGAATCCTTTCTTTTAGTTTACGTTTTATGAGCTCATTTGCCCATATGGTGCTTGCTCTTATTTCGATCTCTTCTTCGCTGCCCTTTTGTATGTTAATTTTTTTGTCGACTTTTTCTGCCAGTTCTTTTGAATAGGACAGGATTCCCAGTTTTCTTAAAACTTGGGGAAGCTTATAGTCAGCACATGCAGTAAGCTGGCTTATGTTCTTTAAGCTGCCATAACTCTTGTTCCTGAACATCTGATAGATATCTGACACCAGTAGCTGTGCTCGTTTATAGAAATATACTGTTTTGCCTTTGTACATCGAAGAATCACTAAACGAAGGGAGGTTTAATAAGATGAGGTTTAGCAGCTTCATGGCATCCCCTTCAGCTTTATCGATTAATTTGCTAAAGTCTCCTTCAAACTTTTTTGTCATCACATGCCCTACCCCTCTTATGATTTCTAGTCTGTCTTCGAATAAAGGGACCTTGACATTTGCTTTTGTAATCTTTTCAAAATCTTTGTCGCTGATGCCTGCTAGGTACTTCATATTCAATACGGGTATTTTGTTTTCTATAGCTCTTCCTAAAGCTGCAATCATCCCCCAGGAGCCGTCGAACCTTTCACCTTGATATTCGACAGTCCACTTAGGGTCTCCCCAGTAGCAGAAGCTTATCGAGTTGAAAACTAACAAAAAATGCAGCTTTTCCTTATCATTTAAACTTGTGAAGTCATACGGGGCCCCGCTTATCCAGTGGCTGGCATGCGAATGGTCAAAATCTTTACAAAACTCATTAATTTTGCTTCTTTTTATTTTTACATGCTTTGCTCTTTCTGTAACAAACTTTGTGCTCTCTAAGACTTTGCTCATGTCTATCGTAAGGGGGTTTAGAATTTAAAAAATGTTCTTATTCTGAAGCTTGAATTAGTAAATTATTTAAGTTCTGCCATTTGAACAAGTTGATATGGTTGAAAGAAGAAAAACAAGAGAAGTTAAGATAGGAAATGTAAAGATAGGCGGCAATAACCCTGTTCTTGTACAGTCGATGTGTAACACGAAGACTTCGGAGGTTAATGCGACTCTGAAGCAGATTCAGGGCTTGGAGGATGCTGGCTGCGAAATCATGAGGCTTGCGGTTCCTGACTTGGATTCTGCGAAATGCTTTGGTGATATTAAGAAGCAGGTAAGCCTGCCTTTGGTTGCTGACGTTCATTACGATTACAAGATTGCTTTGGAATGCCTGAAGCAAGGGGCTGATAAGATAAGGGTTAATCCTGGGAACATTCCTAAGGAAAAGCTGAAGCTCATTGTTGAGGCAGCGAAAGATTATGGAACGCCGATAAGGATAGGTGTGAACACGGGCTCGTTGCCGAACGATGTTGTAAAAAAATTTGGTCACGGCACGAAAGCTGTAGTGGAAGCTGCGCTCGGTACTTTGAAATTTTTTGAAAGCCTTGATTTTTATGACACTGTTGTTTCCTTGAAATCATCTGATGTGCTGCAGAACATAGAGGCGAACGAGCTTTTTTCCAGAGTATCAGATTATCCTTTGCATCTAGGAGTCACGGAGGCAGGCACAGCAAGAAGCGGAGTGATAAAGTCAAGCATTGGCGTAGGCTGTTTGCTGATGAAAGGCATAGGCGATACTATAAGGATATCGCTCACTGCTGACCCTGTAGAAGAGGTGTTGGCAGGGCATACGCTCCTAAGAACATTAGGGTTAAGGGAAGGTGCTGTCCTGGTTTCTTGCCCTACATGCGGAAGGTCCAAGATAGATGTCATGAAAATTGCCAACGAAATCGAGAAAAGGATTATGAGGATTGAGAAGCCTTTGAAGGTTGGTGTGATGGGCTGTTTTGTTAATGCCGATGAGGCAAAGATGGCTGACATAGGCGTAGCTGGTTCTGATGATTGCGGAATAATTTTTAGAAATGGTAAAGTATTAAGGAAGGTTGACAAAGCTAATCTGGTTGAAGAGCTTATGAAGGAAGTTGAGGGATGAGCAGTAGACTTTCATACAGTCTATTTTCTTGTTTTAGCAAGTTTACCAGAGCAGGCATATAATCTATCTTCGTGAGCGACATCCTGACAAGACCGAGCACCTGAAGGGAGCGGAGGAGTCCGGGCTGGCAAAAAAAGAAAACCTTATAAGCGTATATAAAATTCTAGTTTCAAGAGGTAAAGGAGCATAAAAAATGAAAAACCTGCCAACAACGTATTATAATTTGGTGCCAGAATTGGACAAGAAAATAAACTTTTTTCTTGATACTCATAAAGAACGCGGATACGGCAAGGGCGATAAGCCTAATGGATACTCATGCGGGTATAAGGAGAAATTTGCTTGGATATCCGAAACAGCAAAGTTTTTGGACGAGAAAGCAAAAATCAACGCAAAAATAGGATTAGTTTACAATATTCCAACTAAAACTGATATGAAAAGGCGTTGCTGGAATGAGCAAAACCAAAGTTACCTCTACCTTGACATTATTGTGCGCAGGCTTTCAAAGGACTTCAGGTTAAACCTTGGCGAACCCCTCGGTGACGGTTATTTCTTTTTTGGTACAAGCCTTACAGGCACGATATCGACATTTAACAGCGAAGGCATAAACTTATCATTCTACCAGCATTTTGACGGGCTTTTGCAACTCCAGCTATATGAGGGAGAAATAATCGATAAAGGTGAGGGCATTATAACGATGGGTTCATATAGTGGCGGTCCGCCTGCGACCTTAAGCCCAAGATTCTTAGATTATGGCGAATCAGAGAATGGGAAACATTTCAGGGACTACCTAAGAGAGCTGTTGCCAAAAATCAAAATATGCTATGATCTTTCTTCTAACCCTAATTTCTTAGCAAGAGAAAAAGAAGCGTTCAAAAATTATACGAGGCTATACAAGAACTTTTTGGCAAAGAAAATAGAAGGATAATATGAAATACTGCATAATCACAAAAAGTATTCTAAAAGAATAGACCATCACAGACATCAAACCAGTGAAATACTACGAGAAAGTGCTGTCAATCTCCGAAGGCTCTTAAAACGAGCCTTTCTTTTTCTTTTTTCGAAAAACTTCACCATTTCAACTTTCTAATTATTATTGAGAAAACCGTGCCAAGCGGTCGCTCACTATTTTGTAGATTTTGGTCTAAACAGAATTAAAAGGATTACATATATTATCAATGATATCATCTCTACGATAGTCTGTATTTTTTTAGCTGGTGCACCAAGTTGAATAA